>NZ_JAMXFI010000193.1:0-15292 GCF_025460875.1 Microvirga yunnanensis | reverse complement strand
TGTCGCGGACGACCTCCATCTCGTACTCCTTCCAGCCGAGCACGCTCTCCTCGATCAGCACCTCGTTGGTCGGCGAGGCGTCGAGGCCCCGCTCGACGATGTCGAGGAACTCCTCGCGGTTGTACGCGATGCCGCCGCCGGTCCCGCCCATGGTGAAGGAGGGACGGAGGATGGCCGGCAGGCCCACTTCGGCCAAAGCCAGCAGGGCTTCGCCCATGGCGTGCTCCTGGTAGCGCTTGCGCCGCTCGTTCTCGCCGGCATCCCACTTGAGCTTGTAGGCGGCGATCATGCGCTTCTTGTCGCCCGGATGGATGTCGAGGGCTTCCATGCGGGCGAGTTCGGCCAGATAGGCGTCCCGGTCGGCCTTCTTGAGGGCCGAGGCGTTGGCAAGACGCGATTTCGGGGTGTCGAGGCCGATCTTGGTCATGGCCTCACGGAAGAGCTGCCGGTCCTCGGCCTTGTCGATGGCTTCCGCGGTCGCGCCGATCATCTCCACGTCGAACCGGTCGAGCACGCCCATCTTCTTGAGCGACAGGGCGCAGTTGAGCGCCGTCTGGCCGCCCATGGTGGGAAGGATCGCGTCGGGACGCTCCTTCTCGATGATCTTGGCCACGATCTCCGGCGTGATCGGCTCCACGTAGGTGGCGTCCGCGAGGTCGGGATCGGTCATGATCGTCGCGGGATTCGAGTTCACCAGGATGATGCGGTAGCCTTCCTCCTTCAGGGCCTTGACGGCCTGGGTGCCCGAGTAATCGAACTCCACGGCCTGGCCGATGATGATCGGCCCGGCGCCGATGATGAGAATGGAGGAGATGTCTGTCCGCTTTGGCATTGGGCCACCCAGGCGTGTCCAGCCGCGCGGCCGTAAAGCTACGGCGCTTCGAGCGCAGCCGGGATGTGATCGGATTGTAGGTTGAGAGAGGCTCTTACACGCACCTTGAGCAAATTCAAAGGGCTGAGCCATGATTTCGACAGTCAATGCCCATGCGGTATGGTCGGCCAGACGCCGCCGCAAGGGGGAGCTGGGAAAAGATGGCCACGATGGAAGAGCCGCGCTGGACGCTGATCACGGGAGCATCCAGCGGGATCGGCGCGGAGCTGGCCCGCGTCTTCGCCGAGAGGGGATATCCCCTGGTCCTGGCGGCCCGGCGGCACGAGCGCCTGGAGGCGTTGGGCGCGGAGATCCGGCGGAATCATGACGTGCCGGTCGAGAGCCTGGCGATCGACCTCGAGGACCGGGAGGCGCCGCGGGATCTCCATGACATGCTCCTGGAGCGTGGAATCGCCGTTCATACCCTGGTCAACAATGCCGGGTTCGGGTTGCGGGGGTATTTCGCCTCCCTGCCGCACGAGAGGCAACTCGCCATGATCGACCTCAACGTGATGGCGCTGACCTCTCTCAGCCGCCTGATGCTTCCCGGGATGATCGAGCGCAGGCGGGGAGGGATCCTGAACGTCGCGTCCCTCGCGGCCTTCCTGGCCGGGCCCTACATGGCGGTCTATTACGCGACGAAAGCCTTTGTCCTGTCCCTGTCCGAGGCGCTGCACGACGAGGCGAGACCTCACGGAGTGACCGTCACGGCCCTCTGTCCGGGGCCGACCGAGAGCGAGTTCTCCGACACGGCGTGCCTGAAGGATTCGCGGCTCTTCCGCTCCGGGGTCATGTCCTCGGCCGATGTCGCCCGCATCGGGGTGGACGGCTACGAGGCCAGGCGGGCGATCGTCGTCGCCGGGGCCCGGAACCGGGTCGGGGCCATCGGGGCGAAGTTCGCCCCGCGCTTTCTGTCCCGCAGGATTGCCGGACTTCTGCAGGGGATGAGGTGACGGGCTCGTGGGAAGCAGCTATCGAGAGGGCGTGACCACCTCTCGTCCCCTTCAGCGCCTGATCCGTCAATTCACCGCTTTCTTCGGAGTGGGCCTCGCGGCTGCCGTGGCCCATTACGGCGTCCTCATCGCCCTGGTCGAAGGCGGAAGCCTTCATCCCGTGCCGGCGACGCTCGCCGGCTATGTGGCCGGGGGGCTCGTGTCCTACCTGCTCAACCGCAAGCACACCTATGAGAGCGAGCGTCCCCACCGCGAAGCCACGTGGCGCTTCGCCCTGGTGGCCTTCGTGGGATTTCTCGTGACCTGGTTCCTCATGCACGCCTTCACGGTGTGGCTCGACGGACCCTATCTCCCGTCGCAGGTCATCACCACGGGCGTCGTGATGCTCTGGAGCTTCATGGCGCACAAAAAGTGGACATTCGCCTGAGCGGCGGCCGCTAGAGCATCGGATCCGATGCTCCCCTCTTGGCTGGCGCATCGTTCGGTGCGGACCCGAAGGGCCACGCAAGTGAAAACCGGATCCACTTGTCCGCACGATGCGCTATTGGAGTTCTGGAACGACCTGCCCGAAATTGAGCGCGGCCACGAGGGTCACGCCGCCCAGAACATTGCCGATGACGGTCGGCAGGAAGAAGCGCAGCACGTAGTCCGCCCAGGTGGCCTGACCCGTTTCCACCAGGTAGAACCCGTCGACCGAGCCCGCGATCAGGTGCGAGAAGCCCCCGATGGCTACCACGTAGGTGATGATGAGGATCACGAGGAGGCGTGCGGAATCGGCTCCCGGCAGTAGCCAGACCATCAGGGCGATGAGCCATCCGGCGAAGATGGCCTTCAGCACGGTGGTTCCGAAGGGCGAGGCTACCACCTTGTGGCTGATTTCGCCGAAAGCGTGCTTCACCTCGGGCGCGAACAGGGAGGTATGCGCAATGACAGCCGCGAAGATCCAGGTCGCCACGATGTTGGCCGCCAAAACGATCGCCCACAACTTGACGACCCGCAGGAGCGTGCGTCCGTCCCGGTTGTGCAGGAGGGGCAGGATGGGCGTGAGGGTATTTTCGGTGAAGAGCTGCTGCCGGCCGAGCACGACGATCAGGAAGCCGATCGTGTAGCCGAAGCTGCTGACCAGGGATTTCCAGGATGCGTCCGGCAGATGGGCATGCAGCAACCCCTCCACCGTCAGGGAGAACCCCATGGACAGGCCGGCGGCCAATCCGGAGAGGAGGAGGGCCGATGCGGTTCGGTCGAGTTCGCTTTCGCCCTCGGCCCGGATCGTCTCGTGGATGAGCGCCGCATTCGGCCGGCTTTGGGCCTCGATCGTCTTCCTTTCCTTGGGCGACAGGTCCGGGGTCTTTTCGGCGGGGTTGAAGCTGTCCCTTTGCTTCGATCCAGCAGGTCTGTCCGGTGAGGCGACGGTCATAAGGCTGCCTTGCGGTTCGGGTCTGCTAATAAGGCCGTGACCCGGTGCTTGTTCCAGGTTCCCGAACCCGATCATCCCGCAGCGCATCCCTGACCTGCGTCCCGGCCTCTCCCCGAATCTTGTTGCGTCGCAATATGAAGGTGCGCTGACGTGCCGGCGGCTGTCTCGGCATTTCCAATCCAATTGATGACACGAGCAGCTTGGGGGCTCCATGTCCGACATGGCCATTGTTGAGAACGCCGGCGCCATGCCGACGAATGACGCTCCTTCTGTCCCGCGCTCCCGCTTGGCCGTTGGGCTGATCGAACTGGCGCTCGCGGTCGGGAGCTTCGGCATCGGAACGGGCGAGTTCGCGATCATGGGGCTCCTGCCCAACGTCGCCCAGGAATTCAACGTCACGACCCCTGAGGCCGGCTACGCGATCAGCGCCTATGCGCTCGGGGTCGTGGTGGGAGCGCCCATCATCGCCGTGATGGCGGCAAAGCTGGCGCGCCAGACTCTGCTCCTTCTGCTGATGGCCATCTTCGCCGTTGGCAATGCCGTCAGTGCCATAGCGCCGAGCTTCGAATCCTTCGTGTTCCTGCGCTTTCTCACGGGCCTTCCCCACGGCGCCTATTTCGGCGTGGCCGCCCTCGTGGCCGCCTCCCTGGTTGCGCCGAACAAGCGCACCCAGGCGGTGGCCCGCGTCATGATGGGGCTTACGGTCGCGACCCTGCTCGGCACGCCGGTCGCCACCTGGTTCGGGCAGATCCTGACCTGGCGGATCGCTTTCGGGGCGGTGGGCTTCATGGGGGCGCTGACCGTGCTGCTGATCTGGCTCTTCCTGCCGAAGGACAAGGTCCAGGAGGGCGCGAGCCCGATGCGGGAACTCGGGGCCTTCCGGCGCAAGCAGGTCTGGTTCACGCTGGGCATCGGCGCCGTGGGCTTCGGCGGTCTCTTCTCTGTCTTCTCCTATATCGCCTCGACGGCCACGGAGGTCGCAGGCATGCCGGAGAGCGCCGTTCCCGTGATGATGGCCCTGTTCGGCTCGGGCATGATCGTCGGCAATCTCGTGGGGGCCTGGTTCGCCGACCGGAACCTGATGGGGACCATCGGCGGCGTGCTCGTCTCCAGCGCCGTGGTGATGACCGTGCTCTGGCTCACGGCCGAGAACCCTTACCTGCTCTCGGCCTGCGTCTTCCTGGTCGGCTGCAGCGTCGCCATCGGGCCCGCTCTGCAGACCCGTTTGATGGACGTGGCGGCGGATGCCCAGACCCTGGCGGCGGCCCTCAACCACTCGGCCTTCAACATCGCCAACGCGCTCGGCGCCTGGCTCGGCGGTCTTGCGATCGCCGCCGGCTACGGGTTCGCCTCGACCGGCTGGGTCGGCGCGGTCCTGGCTGTCGCCGGGCTCGGGGTGTTCGGCCTGTCGCTGGCGAGCGATCAGCGCTCGGCGGGATCGTCCGTCTCGCGCGCCTGAACAGGCCTTGCCAGATAGGTCATGCGCGCCTGGTTGTGCCCGAGGTTCCGCGCAGCACGCTCGGCTGAGAATTCTGCGTCCTCCAGGAGATCAATGATCTCCTCGTCGCTGTACTGCGCCAAGCCGACCTCCTCACGGATCGTGCGGTATTCCGAGAAGGCAGTGCGGGCGAGGCTCGCCACCGCCGACCGCAGGAAACCGCCCCGCCACGCGAAGGCGAGGAGCGCTTTCGCATCGGTCAGCGGGCTGATGTCGGGCGGGATGACATCGCCCAGAACCAGCCTGCCGTCGGATCTCAGCTTCCTGTGCAGGAGCCTCAGGAGGCTCCGGAACTCGTCGAGGGAGAGATACTGAACGAGCGAATTCACCACGATCAGGTCGAGCGAAGCGTCCGGAAGATCGGCCACGTCGTCCGTCGACAGAACGGTGATCCGCCCGTTGTCGCGAAAGCGCCCGTTCAGGCGCTCCCGGACGAGCGGCGCGGCATCGCTGAGATAAAGGCGTCCGCATCGGGCCGCGACCTTGTCGGCGAACAGCGCCTCGCCGCAGCCGTAGTCGAGCGCGATGGCGTCAGAGGACGGGATGAGGCCGATGATGTCGTTGGCGATCAGGCGGTAATGCAGGAGCTTGTGCCGGTCGCTCGCATAGATCGGCGTGTCCTGGTTCCAGTAGTCGCGCCAGTTCATCAAGACAGCCATCTCCCCGTCGGCTCAGGACTTCGCCGAAACTGCCGCCGAGTCATGAAGCCTGCCGCGCAGTTTCGCAACCTCCCGGGTGAAGGCGCGGACCTCGTCGAAGGATAAGCCGAGCACGCAGCCGACCTGCCTGGGGATCTCTTCCGCTTTGTCCCGCATGGTGCGGCCCGTCTCGGTCAGAAGGACCCTGACCTGCCGCTCGTCCTTCCTGTCGCGCGTGCGGCGGATGTGGCCGGCGGCTTCGAGACGCTTCAGCAGGGGCGTCAGGGTGCCGGAATCGAGGAACAGCCGGTCGCCGATCTCCTTGACGGTGAGATCATCCTGCTCCCACAGGACCAGGAGGACCACGTATTGCGGATAGGTCAGCCCGAGCGGGTCGAGGAACGGCCGGTAGGCGCGGCTGAAGGCATGCGAGACGGAATAGAAGGCGAAGCACAACTGGTTGTCGAGCGCCAGCATTTCGGGCTTCTTCGTCATCGTCGCCTCCGTTTCGGGCATCCTATGAAAAAAATAGGTTGCGCACAATTCATTTCGACCGTATAGGTGGATTTAGATTGTGCGCGATTAGATTGCGTGCGCACAGTTGATCGGTCGGGCCGTCCGGCCCGACGCCTCAAGGAGCTTTCCGATGACCCCTCTCTACACTGCCCATGCCTCAGCCCGCGGCGGCCGCGAAGGCGTTGCCGCATCCGACGACCGACGGCTGGAGGTTCGCCTCTCCACCCCGAAGGAACTCGGCGGCGGGGGCGGCGAGGGGACCAACCCGGAGCAGCTTTTCGCGGCCGGCTACTCGGCCTGCTTCCTCGGCGCGCTGAAATTCGTCGCCGCGCAGGACAAGGTCGCGCTTCCGGCCGACGCGTCGATCGAGGCCAAGGTCGGGATCGGCAAGCGTGACGACGGGGCAGGCTTCGGGCTGGTGGTCGAACTGAAGGCCAACCTTCCCGGTCTGACCCGGGAGCAGGCGACCGACCTGGTGCACAAAGCCGATGGGGTCTGCCCGTATTCGCACGCGATCCGCGGCAACGTGCAGGTCACGCTGTCGGTCTAGATCATAACGATAAGCCGTAGGGGCAAGGGCCTCCTGCCTTCCGGGGCAGGGGGCCTTTTCGCGTTCAGGTCCACAGCTTCACGAGCGGACCGTCGGGGCCGTCGACCGGGTCGGAATCCGGCAGGGGCACCTGGGCGATGCGCTGCTGAGACGCCGCGAGGGCCTGGGGATCGTCCCGGACGGTGTCGTAATCGACGCCGCCCGGATAGGCGCCGACGACGGAAAAGTCGTCGCTGGCGTTGATGCGGGCATGGGCGACGCCCGCCGGGATGACCACCACGTCGCCGGCGCTGACGGCCACGAGATCGCCGTCCTCGCCGCCGAAGCGGACCTGGGCCGAGCCGGACACGATCCCCAGCACCTCGTGGGTGTTCGGGTGGTAGTGGTGGTAATCGTGGATGCCGTCGAGCCAGGCGTTGGTCCAGCCGTTCTTGGCGAAGGTCGTCTTGAAGGTCCTGACGGCGTCGTGTTCGGAGGGGGAAATCGCCCCGCGCCGGACGATCAGCGGCAGGGACGAGTTCGGGACGATGCCGTTGCTGCGGAACACGTAGGTCTCCGTGCCGAGCGGCGTGTTGTAACCCTGCGGATCGCCGTATCCTTTCGCCTGAGCCATGCTTCTCTCCCTTAAAATCCGGGAGGGAACGCGCGGTTCAGGCGAAAGATCGAGCGAGGCCGTGCAAAACCCCGTCGGGTCTCACATGCCGATGAGCATGGCCGCGACGGCGCGGTCGATGGACAGGTAGAACATCCCGAAGGCGACGGCGGCCGCGATGGCGAACTCGACGATCTGGTTCTTGAAGATGCGGAACTGGGCGAAGAGGTTGTGGCCGAAGATCGAGATCAGCCAGGCGGTCGTGAGCACCACGGGGAAAATGAACAGATACGACCAGGTGCTTTCGACCGGGCCCACGTTGGCGGGATCGATCAGCGGACGGATGTTGCGCACCCAGGGCGCGTAAAGCGCAGCGTAGAGCGACGTCAGCCAGGCGAGCGTGACGGCGATGCCGAGGTGGAACGTGAAGAGGTTGTGCAGCCGGCTGAATTCGCCGGAATCGTCATCGAAATCCATGGAAACACCCCCAAAACAAGGCCCGGAATCATTTTGTCGTTATGGTTAATGATCCGTTACCGTGATTTGGGCGGCTGGCGCAACCGACGCGTTTGTCGCGGCGCCAGCCTTCACGATCGCGTCAGGTCTGGGCCTTCTTCCGGTCCATCAGCTCGACGAAGCGGTCGAACAGGTAGTGGCTGTCCTGCGGGCCCGGCGAGGCCTCCGGGTGGTACTGAACCGAGAAGGCGGGGCGGTCGGTGAGCGAGATGCCGCAATTGGAGCCGTCGAACAGGGACACGTGGGTCTCCACGGCGTTCTGCGGCAGGGTCGCCGGATCCACCGCGAAGCCGTGGTTCATGGAGGTGATCTCGACCTTGCCGGTGGTCTTGTCCTTCACCGGATGGTTCGCCCCGTGATGGCCCTGGTGCATCTTCTTGGTCCTGGCGCCGACGGCCAGGCTCAGCATCTGGTGGCCGAGGCAAATGCCGAAGGTCGGGATCTTCTCGTCGAGCACCTTGCGGATCACCGGCACGGCGTATTCGCCGGTGGCCGCCGGATCGCCGGGGCCGTTGGACAGGAACACGCCGTCGGGCTTGAGGGCCAGCACGTCCTCGGCCGAGGCGGTCGCGGGAACCACGGTGACCTTGCAGCCGGCGCGGGCGAGGAGGCGCAGGATGTTCCGCTTCACCCCGTAGTCGATGGCGACCACGTGGTGCCTCAGGTCGCCGCTCTGGTGGCCGTAGCCTTCGCCGCGCGTCCAGGTGGTCTCGTCCCAGTCATAGCGCTGGGCGCTGGTCACGAGGGGCACCAGGTCCTGGCCGTCCATGGAGGGCAGGGCGGCGGCCCTGGCCTTCAGGGCATTGAGGTCGAACCGGCCCTCCGGATCATGGGCGATGACCGCGTTGGGCATGCCCTTGTCGCGGATCAGTGCGGTGAGCGCCCGGGTGTCGATGCCCGAGAGGCCAACGATGCTGCGGGCTTTCAGCCAGGCATCGAGGTCGCGGGAGGCACGCCAGTTCGACGGCTCCGTGATGGTCGCGGCCAGCACCACGCCGCGCACCCCCGAGGACGAGGCGGCGTTGACGCTCTCGATGTCTTCCTCGTTGGTGCCCACATTGCCGATATGCGGGAACGTGAAGGTGATGATCTGGCCGGCATAGGACGGGTCCGTCAGGATCTCCTGGTAGCCGGTCATGGCGGTGTTGAAGCAGACCTCGCCGGTCGCTTCGCCCACGGCGCCGATGCCGAAGCCTTCGAGAACGGTTCCGTCCTGGAGCACGAGAACCGCAGTCGCGCGCGGCTCGGCCCAGCCACCCGAGGAGGCCCCGGTGGTGTCTTTGTCTTGCAGCATCGTCATGATCTCTTGTAAGTCCGGGGCCAACAGGCCGTGCTTGAGCAGGCCGTACCCGGGCCGCCCTTGAACTACCCCCGAGACTTAAGGGGCCGTTCGCGTTCCGTCAACGCTCAAGCGATTTATAACCAAGGAGAACTCCATGCTGCGCGAACGATTCACCGCCGAGATGAAGGAAGCCATGAAGGCCGGCGACAAGGGCCGGCTCGGCACCATCCGGCTGATCCAGGCGGCCCTCAAGGACAAGGACATCGAGGCTCGCGGCAACGGCAAGGAGCCCCTGTCCGACGAGGAGATCCTGGCCCTCCTGCAGAAAATGGTGAAGCAGCGCCAGGAATCGATCGCCATGTACGAGCAGGGCGGCCGCACCGAGCTCGCCGACCAGGAAAAGAACGAGGTCGCGGTGATCTCGTCCTATCTGCCCCGGCAGATGGACGAGGCCGAGACCCGGGGCGCCATCGAGGCCGCCATCGCCGAGACCGGCGCCGCCTCCATGAAGGACATGGGCAAGGTCGTGGCGGCCCTTCGCGCCAAATACGCCGGCCGCATGGACTTCGCCAAGGCGAGCGGTCTCGTGAAGGACATGCTGCCGAAGGGGTGAGGCGCTGCCCTCGGCCGTCTCGGGATGGCGGATCCCGGCACGCGCCACGGCATCACCGGGCCCGTCCCGGTGATGCCGCCTCCGAGAGGCGCGGCGCTTTTCCGTATCGGGATGGCCGGCACAAGGCCGGCCATGACGTGGGAGGGTGTCGGCACTGGCCCTGACCACCTTCTCCACGTCATCACCGGGCTTGTCCCGGTGATCCCGCCTCCGAGAGGCGCGGCGCTCTTCCGATCGGGATGGCCGGCGAGAGGCGGGTGATGACTGGCCGGCCATGACGTGGGGACGGGGACAGACCGTGCGGAGGGTGGCCGCGATGAGCATGGGGCAACGGAACGGGCGCGGGATCGCGGGAGAGGGCGGCTGAAGCAACATTCTGCTCGGGCCTGGACGGTCCGTCGTGCTAAGCATGGTCCCGGCGGCCGCATCCGGCGATGCGCCGCACGAACGAGCGTCGGTGCCCCATGACCCTTGAACTCTGGCTGATCTACCTGATGGCCGCGATCGGCCTCTCGCTGACCCCCGGCCCGAACGGCCTGCTGTCGCTGACGCATGGCGTCTGCTACGGGTTCCGGCCCACAATCTGCACGGTGCTGGGCGGGGCGCTCGGGTTCTTCGTCCTGATCGCGGCCTCGCTCGCCGGCATGGGGGCGCTGCTCGCCGCATCGGAGCGGGCCTTCACGATCGCCAAGTGGATCGGCGCCGCCTATCTGGTCTATCTCGGCCTGCGCATCTGGCGCTCGCCCGCCTCCGTGCTCGACGTGGCGCGACCGGACGATGGGCCGCGCCGGGCGCGGCCGCTCTGGATGTTCAACCAGGGTTTCCTCGTGGCGGTGTCGAACCCCAAGGCGCTGATCTTCTTCGCGGCGTTCCTGCCGCAATTCATGGTCCCGGGCGTGTCCTTCCCGGTCCAGCTCGCCCTGTTCGGCGGCACGTTCGTGATCGTCGAGATCGTCTACGAGCTTCTTCTCGCCGTGATGGCGCAGCGGATCGCCCCCTGGCCGACCCGGCACGGGCGATGGTTCAACCGCCTGGCCGGAGCGACCTTCGTGGGCATCGGGGCGGCGCTGACGACGGCCAGCCGCTGACGGCGCCCAGGCGCCGTCATCGAACGAAAAGCCAGCGCGGCCGTTGTTCTTCTACAAACCTTGCCGGACGCGCCATGGACAAAGTCTTCGCCAGGTTCGCCAATGCCACGGCCCGCGTCGCGGGAAGCCCGACGGCCTTCCTGATCTGCGTCCTCATCGTGTTGGCCTGGGCGTTCTCCGGTCCCTTCTTCGGCTTCTCGGAGGACTGGCAGCTCGTGATCAACACGGGGACCACCATCGTGACCTTTCTGATGGTCTTCCTGATCCAGAACACGCAGAACCGCGACGGCGCCGCCCTCCAGACCAAGCTCGACGAGCTGATCCGGACATCCAATGCGGACGACGCGTTCATGGGGATCGAGAAGCTGACCGATCGGGAGCTCGAGGCTCTCCACGAGCAATGCGAGCAGATGGCCAAGCAGAGCCATGCGGCTCTGGAGAAGACGAAGGCCGAGCGCGAGAAGCGGGCCAAGCGCAAAGGCGCGAGCCGTCTCAGCGCCTGAGCGCACCCAGGCCTGAGACGGCGCGCTCGTCAGGATCGCCCGTCCGTGAACGGAACGAGGCCCGACAGATTGCCAGGGAGGTCCTCGAACACGGCCGCGAGGCCGCAGGGCGCGTGCTTCGGCTCGCGGATGACCGTGATCCCGACCTCGAACATGGGCTGGCGGGGCCATCCGCGCACGTGTATTCTCGACCTATCACCAGCCGATCCGAACCCGTAGGCGCTGGTGGCCGAGAGAGACGAGTGCTCCCGCCTGCAGGGTCGAGGAGGCGCCTCATGACCAATCTGCAACAGGAACGGGAACACCTGGTTCTAGCGGATCGGCACATTGTCGAGGGCAGGCGACGGGTGGCCGATCAGACGAAACTCGTCGAGACGATGGCCCGGAACGGTCAGGATACGGTCATGGCCGCGAGGCTGCTCCGGACCTTCGAGGAGACCCTCGAGGCCTGGCTGGCGCACCGGCGAAACATCCTCAGGGCTCTCGACGGCCGATGAGGCCTCCCGGACCGGAGCCGCGGAACACCTGGCCGGATCCGCACGATGGGTCAAGGCGTCAGGCGCAAGGCTCGCATGAACCCGTCAATGCGGGAAGCGATCGACGCAGTCGTCGTCCAGGAGGTCGTGAAAGCTGATCCGGATCCGGCTGGCGTGATGACGCGGATCGGCCGCCGCCCCGAGGCCCACGAGGGTGTTCATCTCGCCCACGAGGCACCCGCCATCGTCCGATCGGAGCCGGACCCGGCGGTGGCGGACCCGCGCCTCGAAGTCGTTGAGGAGGAACAGGGTTTCCGGGTCGATGTCGATGTCGACGTGGCCCGTGCGCCTGCCTTCCTCGCAGGTCGCGATCTGAATGTCCGTCAGAAGATGCCGAAATTCGTTCGGCCATTCGACGATGGGGCTCTGAGTGAACGGCATGGATTCATCCGATACCTGCCAGATCCTTTGCCAGGACAAGGCTTCCATCGTGTCAAACGCGGCCGCGCGCTGGGGTTCCGCCGGTTCCGCATGGCTCAGGTTCCGCGACGGGGCATCGAAGGCAGCCCTGTGGATTGCGGGCACAGACAAGCGTGGCTTTCGGGTTATTAACTTCGCCGCCACCGCTCTAGTTTATGGAGCAGGTTTGGAGAAAACCGCCTCGTGCGCTACCCGCCCCAAGTCCTGGAAGAGATCCGCGCCCGGCTGCCGACCTCGGCGGTCGTGGGCAAGCGCGTGCGCTTGAAGAAGGCCGGGCGGGAGTGGAAGGGTCTGTCGCCCTTCAATGCCGAGAAGACGCCGAGCTTCTACGTGAACGATCAGAAGCAGTTCTACCATTGCTTCTCGTCCGGCAAGCACGGGGACATCTTCACCTTTCTCATGGAGACCGAGGGACTGTCCTTCCCCGAGGCCGTGGAACGGCTGGCCGGGGAGGCCGGGGTGCCCCTGCCCAAGCCCTCCCGCGAGGACCGGCAGGAGGAGGTCAAGCGCAAGAACCTCCACGACGTCATGGAGCTGGCGGCCGAGTACTTCGAGTCCTCGCTCCAGGAGCGCTCCGGCGCCAAGGCGCGGGACTATCTTGCCGGCCGGGCCCTGGGCCGGGAGGCCCAGGGCCGCTTCCGCATCCGCGACCCGCCGTCCCAAACCAAAGCCCGGCGCGCGGCCCCTGGGGGGGCCACTTGGGGGCCGCCCGGCCGCGGGGCGGGCCGCCCCGGCCCCGCTTCCGCATCGGCTACGCGCCGTCCGAACGCTATGCCCTGCGCGATCACCTCGCCGGCAAGGGGGTGCCCGTCGAGATGATGGTGGAGGCGGGGCTCGTCCATGCGGGCGAGGAGGGGAAGATCCCGGCCGACCGGTTCCGCGACCGGGTCATGTTCCCGATCTGCGACGTGCGCGGCCGGGTCATCGCTTTCGGCGGCCGGGCCATGAGCGCCGATGTGCCGGCCAAGTACCTCAATTCCCCCGATACGCCGCTCTTCAACAAGGGCCGGCTCCTCTACAACTACCATCTCGCCCGCCCGGCCGCCCATGACCGCGGCACCGTGATCGCCGTGGAGGGCTACGTGGACGTGATCTCGCTCTCCGTGGCGGGATTCCCCCATGCGGTCGCGCCGCTCGGCACCGCCCTGACCGAGGACCAGCTCACCCTGCTCTGGCGCCTCGCCGAGGAGCCGATCCTGTGCTTCGACGGCGACAAGGCCGGGCAGCGGGCCGCCTACCGGGCGCTCGACGTGGCCCTGCCCAACCTGATGCCCGGCAAGTCCCTGCGCTTCGCCATGCTGCCCGAGGGGCAGGACCCCGACGATCTCGCCCGCGCCGGCGGAAGCGCCGCCGTGGAGCGGGTGCTCGCGTCGGCCCGGCCCCTGGTAGACGTGCTCTGGACCCGGGAGCTGGAGGCCGGGCCGCTCGACACCCCCGAGCGACGGGCCGCCCTGGAGAGGCGCCTGCGCGAATCACTCGCCCTGATTCGCGACGAAACGCTCAAGAAATACTACCGGGAGGAGATCCAGAGCCGTCTCGCGGGCCTGAATCCCGATCCCCGGCCGGGCCGTTTCAACCGCCAGGGCGGGGGCGGGCGGCGGGACTTCCAGAAGCCCCAGCCCATGACGCCGAGCTCCCGGCTGAGCGTGTCGCCGCTCCTCGCCCGGAGCCCGCTTTTCGCCGGCGGCGCGGCCGAGAGCCCGCGGGAGGCCATGATCCTCTGCACCTTCCTGGTCCACCCGGAACTCGTTCAAAATCACGTAGAAACCCTTGCAGATCTTGAACTTGAGAGCCGGGCAACCCAAATGGTGCGCAGTCTCCTGCTCGATGGAGCGGCGAGCGGCGAACCTGCCGACCCCACCGTCATGAAGGCCCGTCTGGAACGGGCCGGACTGGCGCAGGCGGCAGACAGGCTGACGGCTCTGGTCCGTCCCGGCGACCGGTGGATGCTGGATCCACATGCGGATCCCTTGCGGCTTGAGGACGCATTGAGGCAAGCCATCACCTTGCATCGCCGCGCACGCACGTTACATAGCGAACTTCGGGCTGCCGAGCGCGCCCTTGCCGAAGAGGACAACGAGGCCAATCTCGCCTGGCTGCGGGAGGTCCAGAACCAGCTGTCCTCCGTCGAGGGTGCCGAGGCCGACATCGACAGCGGAGGGCTCCCCGGGGGCCACTGATGTCTCGCACGACGGGAGGGCGGCAGGCGTGGCGGCTGCGGCACTCCGGACGGGGGATGGTTAACGGTTAGTCAAGCGATTGACTGTTTATGGATTGGAATGAATTTCAGGTGGCGGAGCCTCGGGCCTCGGCCACCCATTCGCGCATCGCAGGTCCTGTAGGGGGGATGGGCGGGCGCTGGAGTTGAGCAAAGCATGGCGACGAAGACAACCGGCGGCGACGAAGGCGATACGACGACGACCGAGCAGCAGACCGATGGGCCGCTGCTCGACCTGAGCGATGCCGCCGTCAAGCGGATGATCAAGCTCGCGAAGAAGCGCGGGTACGTCACGTATGACGAATTGAACGAGGTTCTGCCTCCGGAGGAGTTCTCCTCGGAGCAGATCGAGGACGTTCTCGGCCAGCTCTCCGAGATGGGCATCAACGTGGTCGAGTCCGAAGAGACCGACGAGAACGCCCAGCCGGAGGCCGACGAGGAAGAGGCGGACGGCGGCGACCTCGTGGAGGCGTCCCAGACCCGCGCCGTCGCGGTGCGCGAGACGACCAAGGAGCCGACCGACCGCACGGACGACCCGGTGCGCATGTACCTGCGCGAGATGGGCTCGGTCGAGCTTCTCTCCCGCGAGGGCGAGATTGCCATCGCCAAGCGCATCGAGGCCGGCCGCGAGGCCATGATCGCCGGGCTCTGCGAGAGCCCGCTGACCTTCCAGGCCATCATCATCTGGCGCGACGAGCTCGTCGAGGGCCGGGTGCTCCTGCGCGACATCATCGATCTCGAGGCCACCTATGCCGGCCCGGACGGCAAGGGCGCGCCCAAGGTGGATGCCCTCGGCGAGGGTGAGGGCGAGGAAGAGGCCGCCGAGACCGAGGAGGGCATGACCCCGCCCGAGGGCGAGCTCGACGACGACGACATGGAGAACAACGTGTCGCTCTCGGCCATGGAGGCCGAGCTGAAGCCGCGCGTCCTCGAGACCTTCGATTCCATCGCCGACAACTACAAGAAGCTGCGCCGCCTGCAGGTCGAGCATGTGGAACAGCGCATGCAGAACAAGCAGCTGACCCCGGCCCAGGAGCGCAAGTACAAGGAGCTCAAGGCGGACATCGTGGCGGCGGTGAAG
>NZ_JAMXFI010000192.1:0-15322 GCF_025460875.1 Microvirga yunnanensis | reverse complement strand
CCATCGAGGGTATTGTTTCCATTGTCGCCGAAGGTAATGCTGGTCAGCGTGTTGTCGCCGGCGCCGGGCGGGGTCTCGCTGCCGCTACCGGGCTGAGTGGTCGACACGTCGGCGTAGATGATGCTTTCGACGTTGGCGATCTTCCTGATTCTCAGATCCCTGGAGAGGAGGATGACCGTGTCATTGCCTCCATTGAGCTCCTCCCGGACGATATCGTCGAGAGAATCAACGAAATAGATGTCGTCGCCTCCGTTGCCTGCCATTCGGTCGCTGCCGCCTCGTCCGTCCAGAACGTTGGCGCCGTCATTGCCGATCAAGATGTCGTCATACGCACTGCCAACGCCGTTCTCGATGTAATAGTCGGTTCTATCCGCGTTGTGCCCTGCGAAGATCGACACATTGTTGCTGTGGCCGTTGACGCTCGAGAAGTGTCCGGCACGCAAGTCGAGGATTGTCCCCGCTGTCGAGCCGGAGAAGTCGACCGTATCGGTCCCGCCAGTGTCATGGATCGCGAAGCCGATGTCATGGCGCATGCCCGAGGAGGTCAGTTGATAGGAGAGTTGCGTGCTGCCGAAGCCGTAGACGTTGTCGCCCGTGTTGAGATCGATCTGCTGGTAGGTGCGCACTCCATTGGCATCGACCGTCGAGAAAAAGCGGCGAATGACGGCTTCGATGTCAGCCATCAGCGGCGTCGAGGCGGACCAGCGGCTGGTCTCGCCGACATCGATCCCATCGAAATAGGACATGACACTGTATTGCTGGCGATCATAAGTCCAGGTCGCGTTGTTCAGATAGTTGATCTGCACGCCGCCTGGGCCGCTGTAATTGTAGAGCCCGGGATGATTGAGGCCGAATTCATGGCCGAACTCATGGATGAAGGAGTCGAAGACGTAACCGCCGACATCCGTTTTGTTGGGTTCCGTGTCATGGAAGCGCTGACCGATGCTGACATAGCGATTGCTCGAATAGGCGCTGCCTTCGTCCGGCTGTCCCAGCTCTGGACTAACGACTTCAATCCAGTCTGTGGCTCTGTTGAATGGCGCGTCGTCGACGATCTCGAATTTCAGGGGAGTGACAGAGGACCACGCTTGCAAGGCGCCGATGGCGGCAGCCTTGTAGTCAGGGTGATCATTGAGCTCGTAGACGTTGATCCTCAGCGTTCCTGCAGCGATCGCCGGCGTGAGACTGCGGTTCAATGCGCCTAGATAGCTAAGAAAGGACTCATAGTCCTCGCTCTTGCCATAGGGGTTGTCCGGTGTCTGATCGTTGACCCACCACTGATCGCTCGCTTGGCTGGGATTCGGCATCTTGGGGTTCCTCTCTCACGACTGTGCGCTGTTTCCGCGACACTGGTTTGAAGTTATCAATTCCCCCCAGGCAGGTTGGCGCCTGCCCGTCAGCGCTTTCACGCTTGGCAGATAATGTGTCCGGAATTTTTGTGTTGTCTACCCCCAAGGGGTTACACATTTTAGGCTAGCGAACGTCGGCAGACATTCATGGCATGTGACCGTCGAGATGGAACTCGGAAGCGAAAAATATCCGAACATGGAGTAAGCGACTGGACCAATTAACTTATGCTCTGCGCGAACCGGGGAGATCTTCGAAACTTGGCCGGACTGTTGCGCCGCAGGACCGCAGAAGCATGGATTTGGCGCGTTATGATCGACTGGTCAGATGTCAGCACCAACGCCCGCCGGAGTTGATGTTTGTAATCTGATGCACACCGACACCCGATCACACTTTCGATCTGCCGAGCGCCGAGCGATGTCGGCGGATCTGATTGGAAAACCCTGTTAATCCTTCGACGCGCTGCGATACACTGTTTCAATCGACAGAGCGGATCATCTGAGCCGCGGAACGTTTGGGCTCGAACGCCTGACGCGTGCCGCTCACCTGTCGAAACGAACATGCCTTCGAGGCCGGCACCCATCGTGCGCCGTCGTGTACCCGAAGCGCTTTGCCTGGCACGCGACATCGAACAATCACCGTCCCGCTCAATGTCCCTTACACCAGGTCGCGAGACGAACTCCGGATCATCCATATGTCGCCCATTGCAACGCGGAGCAGTCCCGTCACGCCTTGACAATAGGCTGGCCCTGATCCAGCTTCGAAGTTGTCAGACCAATTCCGAAGGGTATCGCCTTCGGGCAGTTCACCAGAACATGCGAGGTCGGAGCAGAATGGACTCGGAATGGGGAACTCAGGTGCGCCGCACCACATCTGCCCGCACGTCAGGCGCGATGCAGGCGATCGCCGAGTACATCGGCCATTCGGACCTGCAGCCCGGAGATTGTTTGCCTCCGGAGCGTGAGTTGATGGCTGAGCTCTCGGTCGGGCGTTCCACAATCCGAGAGGTTATCCGTCATTGGCAGGCTCTCGGAGTCGTCGAGAGCCGCAGGGGCAGTGGCACCTACCTCCTGCGTCGAATCTCACCCGAGACCATGCACCTTCCACTGGCGGTTGACAGCGGGCAGAACGGCCTTCTCCAGATGCTGGAGGTTCGCCGTGGCCTGGAAGTCGAGGCAAGCGCCCTCGCGGCGGTACGGTCTGGAGCTGCCGATCTCGAGCGGATCGAGTCTAAGCTGCTGATCATGGAGTCCGTTCACCGCGAGAAGGGCTGCGCTGGTCCCGAGGACCTGGCATTTCATCTCTCGATCTATGACGCCAGCGGCAATCCCATCTTCAACCAACTCCTGTCGCAGATGCGGGAAAGTGTGCAGATGCTGTTCGGCATGTCGCGCGTTCGTGTCGATTTCGCCGCCCGTTCCTTTCCGGTTCATCGCGAGCTGTTCGAGGCCATCGCGGCCAAGGATCCGGACGCAGCCCGCTCCAAGACGCTTTCAATCCTCGCCATCGTTGAGGAGGACATCAAGGACATGATCAGATGAACACCTCCGTGGATCCGTTGGCCCGCGCCATGGCCATCCTTGCCCATGATAGCGAGCACGCCTACGAGGCTGTCGTGCCGCCGATCGCGCAAACCTCTCTCTTCACCTTCAGCTCCTATGCCGAGATGGAAGAAACCTATCGCGGACAGAAGGTGCGCCCCACCTACACCCGTGGCCTCAATCCCACGGTTCGTCTGTTCGAGGAGAAAATGGCCGCTCTGGAATGTGGGGAGGATGCGATCGGATTCGCCAGCGGCATGGCGGCCATTGCGTCAGCCGTCCTGGCATTCGTCCAACCGGGCGACCGGATCGTATGCGTGGAGCATGTCTATCCCGACGCGTACCGGCTCTTCCAGACCTACCTCAAGCGGATGAACGTGACGGTCGACTATGTGGATGGTCGTGACCACGACGCGGTGCGACGCGCTCTGCCCGGGGCAAGGCTCTTCTACATGGAGAGCCCGACGAGTTGGCTCATGCATGTCCATGATGTGGCAACGCTTGCCAGGGTAGCCCGCGAGAACGGCGCGATCTCGATCATCGACAACAGCTGGGCGAGTCCCATCTTCCAGCAGCCGCTGACCCTCGGAGTCGACCTCGTGGTCCACTCCGCGTCGAAATACATCGGCGGCCACAGCGACGTGGTGGCAGGCGTCCTCGTGGGCTCGGGAGGGCTCATCGGAGAGATCCGATCCCGCATTTATCCCTACCTCGGCGGCAAGCTATCCCCGTTCGATGCATGGCTCCTGCTGCGTGGTCTTCGCACCTTGCCGATCCGCATGAGAGCGCATGAGGCAGCGGGTCTGCACGTGGCGCGTGAACTCGCGAAGCGATCGGACGTGGTGGCGGTCTATCATCCCGGCCTGAGCAATGGGCTGCTCGACGGACTGCAAGGCACATCCGGCCTGTTCTCTTTCGAGTTCGACGGCAGCGTCGACATCGCCCGGTTCGCGGACTCGCTCCGGTTTTTCAAGCTCGGCGTGAGCTGGGGCGGACATGAGAGCCTTGTGGTGCCTGCTCAGGTGGTCCGTGCCCAGGCGGCAGGGCCCAATTCGGCGATCGATTTCGGCGTCTCCGCTCGTGTCGTGCGGCTTCATGTGGGCCTTGAAGGCCAGGATGTCCTCGTGGCCGATCTCTCACAAGCCATCAGGGAGGCGAAGATGAGCTAACCAAACTGTCGTCAGGAGCGGTCGAACACGTTCGAGACAAGATCAAAACAGAGGGAAGACCATGATCCAACGCCTACTGCTCGCTACTGCGCTCGCCACGACCTTCGCCGGCAGCGCTCTTGCCCAAACCACCCTGAAGCTCACCGAAGTCATCACGAGTCCTGAGCGGACAGAAACGCTCAAGGGTATCGTGAAGGGCTTCGAGGAAGCGAATCCCGGCGTGAAGGTGGAAATCACGTCTCTGCCCTGGAGCCAAGCCTTCGAGAAATTCGCCACCATGGTGTCCGCCGGCGATACGCCTGATGTTGTCGAGATGCCGGATCGGTGGCTTTCACTCTACGCCAACAACAGCGCCCTGGAGAGCCTCGAGCCTTACCTGAAGGCTTGGCCCCATACGGGCGGTCTGAACGAGAGAGCCCTGGAGGTCGGTCGCAGCGTCAAGAATACCGCCTACACGATACCCTACGGCTTCTATTTGAGGGCCATGTTCTACAACAAGAAGCTCTTCGAGCAGGCCGGCGTGAAGGAGCCACCGAAGACCCTCGCGGAGTTCGAAGAGGTCTCCAAGAAGGTTTCGGCCATTCCGGGCAAGTACGGGTACTGCCTGCGGGGTGGCCCCGGCGGCCTGAACGGTTGGGTGATGTTCGGCGCCACGATGGCCGGCGACAACTCGTTCTTCAAGCAGGATGGAACCTCGACCTTCGCAGATGACGGATGGGTGCAGGGCCTCGCCTATCTCACTGATCTCTACAAGAAGGGTTACGCTCCGAAGGACAGCGTGAACTGGGGCTTCAACGAGATCGTCGCAGGGTTCTATTCCAGCACCTGCGCCATGCTCGACCAGGATCCTGATGCGCTGATCGCTATTGCCGAGCGCATGAAGCCGGAGGAATATGGAGTCGCGCCTTTCCCGAAGGGCCCGGCAGGCAAGGCCTTCCCGACACTGGGTTATGCCGGTTGGTCTATGTTCGCGAACAGCAAGAACAAGGAGCTGTCCTGGAAGCTGCTTGCTGCGCTCGCTGGCCCCGAAGGCAATATCGCCTGGAACAAAAAAACGGGTGCGCTGCCGATCTACAAGTCGGCCGAGAACGATCCGTTCTATTCCGGCCCACAGTTCAAGGGGTGGTTCGAGGAACTGGCAGACAAGAACGTCGTGCCGACCATCATGCCAACCTATCTGCAGGAATTCGCCTTTTTCGCCGACTCGCTTGCGGTGAAGACCAGCCAGCAGGCTCTTCTTGGCCAACTCGCTCCAAAGGACATGGCGGCACAGTGGGCCGATTACATGACGAAGGCGCAGAAAAAACACCTCGCCTCGAGCAAGTAATCCGGATCGGCGCGGCTTCTGAGCCGCGCCGTCCACCTGATTTGTCCCGCCAAGGAGCGCCGCATGTCAACGATGCCCTTATACGAGGAGGCTGCAGGCCGCCGGCGCGCGCCTCTGAGTCGGTTCGTGGCAGGCCTCGAGCCTTACCTGTATATCGCTCCCTCCGTCATCCTGATTGCGGTCATCATGCTCGTGCCGCTGATCATCGGTTTGTCCTACGCCTTCCGGGACATGCAGCTGATCAACCCTTTCAGCGGCGGCTTCGTCGGTCTTGAGCATTTCCAAACGCTTTGGACGGATGCGGCGTTCTGGCTGTCTATGAGGAACACGCTTGTTTGGACCTTGGCTTCGGTCGTTCTGCAATTTTCTTTCGGCCTCGTATTGGCACTCCTCCTCAACAATGCTTTTCCGGGGCGTGGCGTCATCCAGGCATTGGTCTTTCTGCCCTGGGCGGTGCCGACGTTCCTATCGGGCCTGAACTGGGCCTGGCTGTTCAATCCTGTCGTCGGCCCCCTGCCGCACTGGATGGCGGCCCTCGGAGTCCTGCCTGCTCCCGAGAACATTCTGTCGGATCCCCATCTCGCGATCTGGGGACCGATCGTCGCCAATGTCTGGTGGGGTATCCCGTTCTTCGCCATCACGTTGCTCGCGGCCTTGCAGTCGATCCCGCAAGACATTTATGAAGCGGCTGCCATCGATGGCGCCGGCGCCTGGCGGCGCTTCATCGACATCACCCTGCCGTTCCTGGCGCCCACAATCGCGATTACGGTCATGTTGCGGACCATCTGGATTGCGAACTTCGCCGATCTCATCATCGTGATGACCAATGGCGGACCCGCTGATCAGACGCAGATTGTTTCGAGCTACATCTTCACACAGGCATTCCGGCGCCTCGATTTCGGCTATGCATCCGCGATCGCGATGGTGCTGCTTGGGATTCTGCTGGCCTATTCCTTCGTCATCATCCTGATGCGGCAGTCCCTGCTGAGACGATGAGGGGAGCCCTATGACATCCTCCGCCCGCAGCACTCCGTACTGGATCCTTCACTATGGGCTGCTTGCCCTCTACGTCGCTTTTGCGCTGTTTCCCCTCTACTGGCTGCTCAAGGTATCTGTCACACCGAACGATCTCCTCTACAGCGAGGGTATTCGGCTCTGGCCATCCCGTTCCTCCCTGGCACATTACACTTTCGTGCTCGCGCATAGTGACTTTCCGCTGTTCTTCAAGAACAGCCTGATCGTCTCGGGCAGCACGGCCGTCGTGGTAACGCTGATCGCTGCTCTTTCGGGCTATGCCATGTCGCGCTTCGATTTCCGCGGCAAGATGTGGCTCGTCGGGCTGATGCTCATCACCCAGATGTTCCCGCTCGTGATGCTGGTGGCTCCGATCTTCAAGCTTTTCTCGCCGTTCGGGCTCACCAACAGCCTCACCGGTCTCGTCATCGTCTACACGGCCTTCAACGTGCCGTTTGCGACCTTCCTGATGCAGTCGTTCTTCGACGGGATCCCGAAGGATCTGGAGGAGGCTGCGATGATCGACGGTGCTTCGCGCTTCCGCGCCTTCCGACAGATCATCCTCCCGCTCACCCTGCCGGGCATTGCCGCAACCCTGGGCTTCGTTTTCACGGCAGCCTGGAGCGAACTGCTCTTCGCGCTCATGCTCGTGTCGAAGGCCGATGCGAGCACGTTTCCGGTCGGTCTGCTCAGCTTCGTATCGAAGTTCTCCGTCGATTTCGGGCAGATGATGGCGGCCGGCATCCTGGCCCTGATCCCCGCATGTCTCTTCTTCCTTCTCGTTCAACGCTATCTCGTCCGGGGTCTGACAGCGGGCGCGGTCAAAGGCTGAGGGTTACCATCATGGCTTCCATCGATATCCAGGGTGTCGGCAAGTCCTATGGGGCCGTGCCTGTCCTTCACGAGGTTGACCTGTCGATCCAGGATGGGGAGTTCGTTGTGCTGGTCGGGCCTTCGGGATGCGGCAAGTCCACGCTCCTGCGCATGATCGCAGGACTGGAGGGCATCACCCGCGGGGACATCCGCATTGCCGGGAAGGTTGTCAATGAACTGGCGCCGAAGGACCGGGACATCGCCATGGTGTTCCAGTCCTATGCCCTCTACCCGCACATGACGGTTCGCGACAATATGAGCTATAGCCTCAAGTTGCGAGGAACGCCTTCGGAGCGAATGGCCGAGGTCGTGAATGCGGCCGCCTCCAAGCTGGGGCTCGAGTCCTTCCTTGATCGAAAACCTCGTACCCTGTCGGGAGGACAGCGGCAGCGCGTCGCGATGGGGCGCTCCATCGTGCGCAAGCCGAAGGCGTTCCTGTTTGATGAGCCCTTGTCCAATCTCGATGCGCGTCTTCGCGAACAGATGCGCGTGGAGATCAAGAAGCTCCACCGGGAGCTCGGCACGACATCGATCTATGTGACCCACGATCAAGTGGAGGCCATGACGCTTGCGGACCGTATCGTTGCGATGAACGCAGGCGCCGTCCAGCAGGTCGGAACGCCGCTCGATCTTTACGAGCGCCCCGCGAACCTCTTCGTTGCCAGCTTCATCGGGTCGCCTGCCATCAACGTGCTCGACGGCACCCTGCATTGCGACGGCGAACGTCGGTTCATCACCCTTGGATCAGGCGAGAAGATGCCGGTCTCCGATCATCTACAGGGTCGACATGGCCAAGCCGTGAGGGTCGGGGTGCGCCCTGAGGACGTTCAGGTTTCGACAGGGGGGGACGGCGATCACATGGGCCAAATCGAGCTGGTGGAGCCGATGGGGCTGGGGACAATCCTCCATATCAGAACCGCCTGTTCCGCTCTGAAGGCATTCGTGCTGGAGCGGGCGCATTACCAGATCGGCACGGACGTTGCCTGTAGCCTGCCCGCGGCCAAGCTCCACATTTTCGATGCTCGAACAGGTCAACGGCTTCCGGATCAGGCCGTCTCTCCTTAGAAAGCGCGGATTTCTCTGCTTTGAGTGGCGGGACCTTGCCCAGTGTCTGGCACGCAGCCCCAAGGAGGAAAGTTCCAATGGCCATCAAACACCTTCGGATGCTCCTGCTCTCTACCGCCCTGCTGATCGGCTCCGCCCCGGCTTTCGCCCAGATCAGGATCGCCGTCGCCGGTCCGATGACCGGGAGCTCGGCCACTTTCGGCGACCAGATGAAGAACGGCGCCCAGGCAGCCGCCGATGCCGTCAATGCGTCCGGCGGCGTGCTCGGACAACAGCTGGAGATCGTCGCCATGGACGACGCCTGCGATCCCAAGCAGGCGGTCTCAGTCGCCAACAAGGTCGTCGGCGAGGGCATCAAGCTCGTCTTCGGGCACTTCTGCTCCGGCTCGACCCTCCCGGCCTCGGAAGTCTATGACGAGGCCGGCATCACCAGCATCACGGTATCCAGCAACCCCAAGGTTACCGAGCGGGGCATGAAGACGATCTTCCGGATCACCGGACGCGATGATCAGCAGGGACCGACCGCAGCCGATTACGTGATCAAGAATCTGTCCGGCAAGAAGATCGCCCTTGTGCACGACAAGAGCCCGTTCGGCACCGGCCTTGTCGGAGAGGTCAAGAAGAAGCTTGCCGAGGGGAAGCAGTCGGTCGTGGTGGAGGCCGGCATCAATCCTGGCGAGAAGGACTACACCGCGCTGATCACCCGCCTGAAGACGGCCGGCGTCGAGGTGCTGTTCTTCGGCGGCTATCATGCCGAGGCCGGTTTGATCCTGCGCCAGGCGGCCGACCAGGGCCTCAAGCTCCAACTTATCGGCGGCGATCCGATCTCGACCCAGGAACTCCTCTCGATTGCCGGACCGGCCGCCGAGGGCACGTTGTTCACCTTCGGCCCCGATCCGCGCAAGGACCCGGCCGCGACCGACGTGGTGAAGGAGATGCGGGCCAAGAACATCGAGCCGGAGGGCTATGTGCTTTATGCCTATGCGGCCGTCCAGGTCCTTGCCGACGCGCTCAAGAAGGCCGGCAAGGTCGATGGCCCGGCGGTGGCCAAGGCCATTGCGGCGAACACCGTCCCAACGGTGGCTGGGCC
Source organism: Microvirga yunnanensis (assembly GCF_025460875.1). Taxonomy (NCBI): domain Bacteria; kingdom Pseudomonadati; phylum Pseudomonadota; class Alphaproteobacteria; order Hyphomicrobiales; family Methylobacteriaceae; genus Microvirga; species Microvirga yunnanensis. The sequence goes on along the minus strand of NZ_JAMXFI010000192.1, from coordinate 5,896 downwards.
GATCGGCTTCGATGCCAAGGGCGACAACAAGCAACCGGGTTTCGTGGTCTATCAATGGAAGGGCGGCAAGGCGGACTATGCCCCGGGAACCTAATCCCGATCGGTCGGTCCCATCAGCGGCGCCCACAAAAAGGGCGCCGCATTCCTTTCCTCATGACAGTGGAGCCGACCGTGCTCCTTTCATAGAGGCCGCACAAAACCGGAGTCCCGAAGCCCTGCTACTCAGCCCCTGAGCTTATGCCATCTTTTAAGGAAACCGAACGATGCGTTCCTCGAAAATCATCCATGTGGTCAGTTGCCATGCCGAAGGCGAGGTGGGTGACGTGATCGTCGGTGGTGTCGCGCCTCCGCCCGGAGAGACCGTGTGGGAACAGTCGCGGTGGATCGCACAGGACAAGACGCTGCGGAATTTCGTTCTCAACGAGCCGCGCGGGGGCGTCTTCCGCCACGTAAATCTGCTCGTTCCCCCAAAGAACCCCAGGGCGCAAATGGGCTGGATCATCATGGAGCCGGAGGACACGCCTCCCATGTCAGGCTCGAACTCGATCTGCGTGTCGACCGTGCTGCTGGACAGCGGCATCATTCCAATGACCGAACCGGAAACCCGCATGGTCCTGGAGGCTCCCGCTGGGTTGGTGGAGGTCGTCGCGGAGTGCCGCAATGGCAAGGCTGAGCGGATCACAGTCACGAACGTGCCGAGCTTCGCCGCCAGGCTCGACGCGACGCTCGAAGTGCCGGGGCTGGGGACGATGACGGTCGATACCGCCTATGGCGGCGACAGTTTCGTCGTCGTCGAGGCCCAGACGCTCGGCTTCAGGCTCGTTGCGGATGAGGCCCGCGCGCTGGCCGAGATCGGCATCAGGATCACCAATGCGGCCAACGAGCAACTGGGCTTCTCCCATCCTGAGGACACAGGATGGAACCACATCTCCTTCTGCGCCTTCGCGGGGCCCCTTTACCGGGAGGAGGGACGGCTGATGTCGCGCTCGGCGGTCGCCATTCAGCCGGGCAAAGTCGATCGGTCGCCGACCGGCACGGCGGTGTCGGCCCGGATGGCAATCCTGAACGCCCGCGGCCTGCTCAAGGAAGGTGAGACGCTGACCGGCGTCTCGATCATCGATACCCAATTCATCGGCAGGATCGTGCGCGAGACGACGGTGGCAGGACAGAAGGCGATCATTCCGTCGATTTCCGGACGCGCATGGATCGCCGGAACCTCCCAGCTCATGCTCGACCCGTCCGACCCATTCCCTGGAGGGTACAAGCTGTCCGACACTTGGCCGATGCTCAGGTAGGGCGACCCTGGACAGCCAGACTTATGGTCCGAGCGTTCGGTATCGCGGCCCAGTCGTGGAGGGCTTCCTCTTGCTTTCTGGACGCTGTCACCCATAACGCTACAATCCGCCTTACCGAAAGCAGGATCATGGCCTCACCCCGCGATGGCTGTCCTCAGGCCCCGCTCCATCCCGGTGGCATGCTGCGCGATCAGGTGCTGCCCGGGCTCGGCCTTTCCGTGAGCCAAGCCGCCCGCGAACTTCGCATCGCTCGCCAGACGCTCCATCGGGTTCTCGCCGGCACGGCCGCGGTCAGCCCCGAGATGGCCACCCGCTTGGCCCGCCTGTCAGGAACCGCCCCGCGGCTCTGGCTCGATCTCCAGCAGCGCTATGACCTCTGGCATGCCGAACAGGCTCTTGCCGGGGTGTTGACCATGATCCCGTCCCACATCCTGCCTCCGGCCATTCAGGCCGAGATCGGACTTTTGCATGACCGCTCCATCCAAGCCCGTCCCCAAAGCGAAGATCGGGGTCGAGGGCCTCGATGACATTCTCGTCGGCGGCCTCGCTCCAGGCCATGTCTATCTCCTGGAGGGCAGCCCCGGCACCGGCAAGACCACCATTGCCCTCCAGTTCTTGCTGGAAGGTGCCAAGGTGGGCGAGACAGGCCTCTACATCACCATGTCTGAAACCGAGCGGGAGCTGCGCGAGGGTGCCGCCTCGCATGGCTGGTCCTTGGATGATGCCATCCATGTGTTCGAGCTTGTGCCACCTGAGAGCCTGCTCGACGAGGAGCACCAGCAGAGCCTGCTCTACTCCTCCGACCTGGAACTCGGCGAGACCACCAAGGCCGTGTTCGAGGCCATCGACCGGGCCCGTCCAGTCCGGATCGTGATCGACAGCCTGTCCGAGATCCGCCTCCTGGCGCAAAGCTCGCTGCGCTATCGCCGGCAGATCCTGGCGATGAAGCACTACTTCGCCCAGCAGGGCGCAACCGTCCTGATGCTCGATGATCTGACCACCGACACGAACGACAAGACCGTGCACAGTCTCGCCCATGGGGTCATCCGCTTGGAGGAGATGACCCCGACTTATGGGGCCGAACGCCGCCGCTTGAGGGTGATCAAATATCGCGGCCAGAGCTTCCGAGGCGGCTTTCACGACTTCACGATTGTTGAGGGTGGAGTCCAGGTGTTCCCGCGCTTGGTGTCAGGCGAGCACAAGACGGGCTTTGCCCGCACCGTGCTGACGAGCGGGATCAGGGAACTCGACGCTTTGCTCGGCGGTGGCATCGAGCGGGGCTCCAGCACTCTGATCATGGGTCCAGCCGGCAGCGGCAAGTCGCTTCTCGTGGTGCAGTTTGCAGTCTCTGCCGTTCAGCGGGGTGAGAAGGCGGCATTGTTCGTTTTTGACGAAGAGCTCGGTCTCCTGCTCGATCGTACCAGGCTGATGGGCATCGACCTGGAGGCGATGTGCGTGGCCGGCAACCTGTTCATCGAGCAGCTCGACGCCGCCGAACTCTCGCCGGGCGAGTTCACGCACCGGGTGCGGACCCAGGTGGCTGAGCATGGGGTCAAGACCATCGTGATCGACAGCCTCAACGGCTATCAGGCCGCCATGCCGGAGGAGCAGTTTCTGATCCTGCACATGCATGAGCTGCTGCAATACCTCAACCGGCAGGGCGCTTCGACCTTCCTGCTCGTAGCGCAGCACGGGCTTGTCGGCGACATGAAGGCACCGGTCGACGTCACCTATCTGGCCGATACGGTGATCCTGCTGCGCTACTTCGAGGCCTTCGGCCAGGTGCGGCGGGCTCTGTCTGTTATCAAGAAGCGATTCGGTTCGCATGAGAGCACTATCCGGGAGATCCGGGTCGACAGCAGCGGGATTGCCATCGGCGCACCGCTCAGGAGCTTCCAGGGTGTGCTGCGGGGCGTGCCGGTGATGGCAGAGGAGGATCGCGCCTCTCTGCTCGAAGACCGCTGAGCATGGACGCCGTGTCTCATCTCCACTCCATGCGGGCTCTCATCCTTGCCCCACATGGTCGGGATTCTGCTGTTGCCGCCGATCTTCTGCGCGCGGTGGGGATCGCCACCGAGGTCTGCCCCGACCTGCCGGGGCTGGTCCGAGAGCTCGAACGGGGAGCAGGCTTCGCGCTCATCACCGACGAGACGTTCCGCACGGCGGATTTGAGCGATCTGTCCCGCTGGTTGGCGGACCAGCCGCCCTGGTCCGACTTTGCCTTCGTGTTGCTGACCCAGCGCGGAGGAGGCGTCGAACGCAATCCTGCCCTCGCTCGCCTGACTGAGATTCTCGGCAATGTGACTTTCCTGGAGCGTCCCTTTCACGCGGGGACGCTGATCAGTGTGGCGCGGACGGCCCTGCGCGGCCGGGAGCGGCAATACGAGGCGAGGGCGCGCCTGGAGGAGATGCATACGGCGGAAAAGCGTCTCACGGCCGCGCTCGACCAAGCCAGGCGCGCCGCCGAGCACCAGACCTTGCTCATCGGCGAATTGAACCACCGCGTGAAGAACACCCTTGCGACCGTACAGTCCATCGTCATGCAGACCTTGCGCACGAACGTCACGTCCGCTGACGCAAAAGAGGCCATTCAGATGCGGCTGCTGGCCCTGTCACGGGCGCACGACGTGCTCACCCGCGAGAGCTGGGAGGGCGCCGACCTGATCGAGGTCGTCACGCGAGCGCTTGAGCCATACGAGACCGTGAACGGGAGCCGGCTTCACATTGCCGGGCCGCATGTGCGGCTCACGCCCCGCATGTCGTTGGCCCTGGCAATGGCCCTGCATGAGCTGGCGACCAACGCGGTCAAATATGGTGCCCTCTCGAACAAGGTCGGCATCGTGGAAGTCTCATGGACGGTGCAGAACCGGGTAGCGCCACCCCGGCTGAACCTGCACTGGACGGAACGTGGTGGGCCGCCCGTAAAGGCGCCGTCTCGCCGCGGCTTCGGATCCCGCCTCATTGAGCGCAGCCTGGCGCAGGATCTGGACGGTCAGGTGGAGATCGCTTTCGAGCCGACAGGGGTTGTGTGCACGGTCGATGCCCCAGTCGCGTAAGGCGTGGCTCCACGCCGATCAACCGTCTTCAGCGACATCGCATCTCGACAGCCGTGATCTCTCGAGAGGATCCCTGTAGCACTGAGGGGAAGAAGAGCGAACGTCCGAGTCTGCAAGGGGAATGGGCCCGGAGCCGGGCCGCCGTGCAAAGGCGTGGTCGGCGGCTCCCGGCTGGTGCCAACCCTCGAGCCCCATCTCATGAGCGACGTCATTCCGGAACTCGCCAGCCACCACAGACTGTCAAGAGCGGCCGGTGTCTTCGAATGGACCCGAATTTTATCGTGCCGGCCAAGTGTGAAAGCGGCCGCCTCAGCAGGGCTGCGGGCATGGTCTATTGCGGCATCCTAGAATTCTGCCTCTCGTAAGACATCCGCCAGATCAGCGTTGCTTCCGAGGCTTATTGGATCCCTCGCCTGCTAGCCTTGGGCTGAAAAATGACGAACTTGATCACCGTGGGCTGTGCCGATTTGAGCCTGCGGGCAGCGACACCCGCACACATGCGTTCCCATCAAGGAGGCGGATTTCAGCGGCACCTTCAGGTGCCGCTCGGTGCTGCATAGGCCGATACGTCCCGAGCCAAGATGCGGCCGGCTCCTTTGGCGCCGACGATACGTCCGCCTTCGGCGACGATTTGGCCTCGCAGCAGCGTCATCACCGGCCATCCTGTGACCTCGAATCCCTCCCAGGGTGTATAGTCGGCACCATGGTGGAGGATCTCCTGGCGGATGACCTCGCGTCGGTTCGGATCCCAGAGCACGATATCGGCGTCGAACCCGACGCCGATGGAACCCTTGCGTGGATAGAGGCCGTAGATCTTCGCGTGGTTCATGGCGGTCAGTTCCACGAAGCGGTTGAGGGAGATCCGCCCCTTGGAAACTCCCTCCGAGAACAGAATGGGCAGCCGTGTCTCGACACCAGGGATGCCATTCGGCACCCACCGGAAGGAGCTCCTGCCGTTCGGGTGGAGCTTTCCGGACGGACTGTCGTAGCGGAATGGGCAGTGATCTGACGAAAAAGTCTGGAACACGCCGCTGCGCAATCCCTCCCAAATGGCCGCCTGGCTCTCCTCATCCCGCGGCGGAGGCGAGCAGACGTATTTCGCACCACTCATGTCCATGTCCGGACCTTGCAGGTCCTCGGCGGTGAGCGTGATGTATTGCGGGCAGGTCTCGGCATAGATTTTGAGGCCGCGGGACTGTGCCCAGCGGATCTGCTCCATCGCTTCGCGACCGGACACATGCACGATCATGATCGGCACATCGACGAGCTCCGCATGGCTGATCGCCCGATGCGTGGCCTCCCGCTCCACAATTTCCGGGCGCGAAACAGCATGGTAATAGGGAGCAGTACGACCCTCGCGCTCAAGACGCTCGGTCATGTAGCGGATCGCGTCATACCCCTCCGCGTGCACCATCACAAGGGCGCGCTCCCGACGCGCCACCTCGAACACGTCGAGAAGCTCGCGGTCCTTCAGCACGAGATCATCGTAGGTCATGAAAACCTTGAACGACGTGTAGCCGTCCTTGAGCAGCGCGGGAAGCTCCT
>NZ_JAMXFI010000191.1:0-15330 GCF_025460875.1 Microvirga yunnanensis | reverse complement strand
AAAGACCCTGGCCCATTCGGCAGGCTGACGATGCCGGTGGACCAGGCCTTGGATTATATCACCTCAGAGCGCGCGTTCTGGATCCACGTCTGATCCTCCAGCGCCCCCAAAAATGGCCAAACTCCAGATCAGGACACCCGCAACAATCCCGCCGAGCCAGCAAGGCGTTGATCGTCCGGTCGCCAGAGAACTTCTTTGGCATGATGGCTCCTCTGGTCGTCCTACTCCCACGATCATGATCACACCCTTTCAGGTGGGATCGTCAGCAAGGTCAATTAAGGAACCGTTGCTCTGTGTGGAGGTCTAAAGGAGTGTGGCCCCGACCGGGATGATCGGTGCTGCCTGTAGGTGCACCGGCAACATGGAAACAATTGACGTGGCAGGCATGTCATCAGATCAGGATGCGAGGTAACCAGACCGCACCTACTGCCCGCTTTTTCGATTAGCGGCCTTGTTTCCGCCGCATCGGCAGGTAGCCTGAGCAGATAAGCTGAGAGGCCGATTCTACCCGATGAATAAGCTCACCCTTGTCGTTGACGAACGAGAGTTGAGTACCATCCGTGTAGCCCTTCTTCTCCTCCAAGAGCACGTGGATGCACTTCCCGAAGACCTCGCCGAGATGGTAGCCGCGCAGTGAATGCCCATGGCGGTGCCTGAGATCGAACATCTCAGCCTTCGCCTTCGCGAGACAGCAAGAACGATACGAAACTATGCTGAACGGGAGTTGCCGCAAGCGACGAGGCTTGTTGAGGTGGAGCGGTTTCCTGGAATGACAATTCCCCGAAGCCGTGTATGAGCGGTGCCGTAGTGTCAAAGGGTTCAAACGTGACTGCACAATGGTCCCCGCCGCTCCAGGACACCTTCCTCAGACATCTTCAAGACAACAAACTGGATGTTACTATGTTTCTCGTCAACGGCATAAGGCTAGAAGGCCAGATCAAGCGGTTCGACAATTTCACAGTAATGCTTGTAAGGGGGACCGGGACCCAGGTTGTTTTCAAGCATGCCATCTCGGCTATCCACCCATCAGAACCGGTCCAACTGATAGAACCGCCTTCGCTTGAGTGAGACAGTCCTTCACGGCCCCCACCGAAGATGCCGTTCAGACTTCCTAAGAAACACTCGGTCATGGAGAGCGAACTTTCTGACTTATATCCTCAAAGGTAGAGGAAACACGCCATGTCGATCCGACAGGAGCCTCCATGAAGAAGGCACGTAAGCTCTATGAAAGCCCGAGCGGTGACCGCTGGTACCTGATTGCAGACCCTTCAGGGGCTGTATTCGTTCATCATGAAGCCAATCTTGCTTCCGGAGGACAGGTGGAACATGAGGACATCGCGGCCTTCTTGAGTCGCGGCGCGGGTCCGGTGTGTTTCAGCATTGAATATGCACCCTTGAGCCGACGGTCATTACGCGCATGACATTGATGGAGAATTCATCGCGTCAGCGGGGTCATCATCAGCGCCGACCGTGACCCCACCGAACTTCCATTTTGCGTCGCTAAACCCAGGCTTCGCGCTTCTCGCGAGAGGGATCAGTTGTTCAATGCTGATTCACATGCAAGCCCGCTCCAAGCCCGGTAGACCCGGACCCGAGATCGGCGCAAACTGCCCCTGCAAGAAAGCGCGGACACGTCCATGCCTGATCTGCGTCCAAAATCCCAGCGCAGGCTCGCCGCCGTCCTGGCTACCGACGTGGTGGGATCTTCCCGGCTCATGGAGGAGGACGAGGAGGGTGCGGCCGCAGCCATCAGGACGATCCTGTCGGACATCATCGGAGTGGCCGCGGCGCGGCATCACGGACGGATCGTCAAGACTATGGGCGACGGAGCCCTCCTGGAGTTCGCCAGCCCGGTCGAGGCCGTGCTGTGTGCGATCGAGGCCCAGACGGCGGTCACTGATCTCGCCGCCAACCAACCGGGGAACGGGACAATCCAGCTTCGCATGGGCATCAACCTGGGCGATATCCTCGTCAGCGAGGACGGGGATATCCTCGGCGACGGCGTGAACGTCGCGGTGCGCCTGGAAGGCGTGGCCGACCCTGGCGGCATCTGCATCTCCGGCAAGGTGTTCGACGAACTCGAAGGCAAGCTGTCCCTGCCGTTCGAGGACCGGGGCGAACAGCGCCTCAAGAACATCGCACGGCCCATCCACGTCTATGCCTTGAAAGCGGGGGACATCTCGCCCCAAGAGCCGAAGGCCGCCCGGCCGACCCCAAACCAGACCGATAAACCCTCCATCGCGGTCGTGCCGTTCGCCAACCTGAGCGGTGGCTCCGAGCAGGAGTACTTCGCCGACGGGATCACGGACGACATCATCATGGCCCTGACGAAAGCCCGCTGGCTGTTCGTCGCGTCCCGCAGTTCTTCCTTCGCCTTCAAGGGCAAGGCCGTCGAGACCGAGCAGGTGGCCCGTCGGTTGGGCGTCCGTTACATCCTCAGCGGCAGCGTGCGCCGGAGTGGCTCCCACGTGCGCGTCTCGGCCCAGCTCACCGAGGCCGAGACCGGCGGCTCCATCTGGGCCGAACGCTATGACCGGGACGTCATCGACATCCTCGCGCTCCAGGACCGGATCGCTGAGGAGGTCGCTGGAGCCATTGAGCCCGAACTCCTCAGGAAGGAGGGCCAACGGGGTGCCCAGCGGTCGCAGAACCTGACGGCCTGGGATCTCGTCCGACGCGGCATGTGGGAGTTCCACAAGATCAGGCCCGACTCGCACCAGCGCGCCCGCGAGCTGTTCCTGAAGGCCATCGAGGCCGAACCCGACTCCGCCGACGGGTACATCTGGCTGGCGCGGGTTGAGGCCGGCCTTGCCGCTTATGGCTGGGGGAGCGATCCCGAGGCCGGCCTGCGGAGCGGGATGGAAGCCGGCCTGAGGGCCGTCGAGCTCGATGCGAAGAACCCCTACTCGCACTATGCCGTCGCGGTGACCCATGTGTTTGGCGGCGAGTACGAAACCGCTATTCGAGCCGCTCAGCGCGCCACTGGCCTCAGTCCCAGCTTCGCCCTGGGGCACTTGGTGCTTGGGCCTGCCTATCTGAGCACCGGCCGCCTGCCGGAGGCGATCGAGTCGCTGGAGCATGGGCTGCGGCTTTCCCCCTACGATCCGCAGAACTTCACGTGGCTGTTCCTGTTGTCCGCAGCCTACACCTTCTCGGGGGACGCCGAAGCCGGGCTGGACGCGGCACGCCGGGCCCTGTCAGTGCGCCCGCACTGGATTCCCGCCCTCAAGATGATTGCCCTGTGCTGCACGCGGCTCGGCGACCGGGAACAGGCTCGTTCCGCGGCATCTCAGGTCCGATCCGCCACTGTCGCGGAAGGCGATCTTGCCCGGTTGATCCCGTACCCCGATCCAGGCTGGGTCGATGAGATTGAGCAAGCGATCGGGGATGCGTTGAGGAACGGACGAGATCGCTGAGCTCGCTGTCCAAGCGCCGAGACCGCGACGTGAGGCCCCTGTCAGCATGCGGAGTGCCTGCCGTCCTCGACAGGATCGCTCCGCGCACTCCCCTCGCCTGTCATGTGAGACTCGCATGGCTGAGCGGATCGTAACCAGGGCGCTCGCCGCAGCGGGGGAGCGCTGCCTGCTGCGGGTGGCCCTGGCCCACGAGCAGGCACTTGCCGCGTCGGGACCGATCCCGCATCGGCGCCTGCACTAAGCCTGTCCATCCGCCGTCACATGAAGGTCGCCTTGCAGCCCTATTGCGGAAATACGGCCAAGGTCAGCCCAGTGCCAGGAGCGGCCCTTCGCCCGAAGTTAACTCTTGACGTTTCCTCGCGCCCCGCGGGCCATTTTGCGGTAGGCTAACGACCTTGGCGTTCCGATCCCCACGACCCGGGAGGGCTCATGGACATTGGCACGTGGCTGCGCCAGCTGGGGCTGGGCCAGTACGAACAATCGTTCCGCGACAACGATATCGATGGTGACGTCCTGGCCGACCTCACCGCCGATGACCTGAGCGGGCTTGGCGTCGTCTCGATTGGGCATCGTCGCAAGTTGCTCGCCGCCATTGCTGCTCTGCGCACCGCCTCGCCATCCATCCCTGCCCCGCTCACCCAGGCCGCGACCATTCCCTCCGGAACAGCCCCGCCATGCACCGAGGCGGAGCGGCGCCAGCTGACCGTCATGTTCATCGACCTCGTCGGCTCAACCGCACTGGCCGCACGTCTGGATCCGGAAGACATGCGCGAGGTGATCGCCGCCTATCACCAATGCGTCGCCCGGACGGTCGCCCGCTTCGACGGCTTGGTGGCCAAGTACATGGGCGATGGCGTGCTCGCATATTTTGGTTATCCGCGCGCTCACGAGGACGACGCCGAACAGGCCGTGCGGGCCGGGCTGGAACTGGTCACTGCGGTCAGCACGCTTCGACCGCGGCCCGGCATTGGGCTCCAGGGCCGCGTCGGCATCGCCACCGGGCTTGTGGTGGTCGGCGATCTGATCGGCACAGGGGCTGCGCAAGAGCAGGCGGTGGTCGGGGAGACCCCGAATCTGGCGGCGCGATTGCAGGCCGTTGCTGAGCCAGGCGGCGTCATCATTGCGGCGGCCACACGCCGGCTCATCGGCGGCCTGTTTGAGTACGAGGACCTCGGCAAGGTCGAGGCGAAGGGCTTCCCCGAGCCCGTACCGGCCTGGCGGGTCTGCCGCGAGAGCGCGCTCGACAGCCGGTTCGAGGCGCTCCGCTCGGGCGAGGTTTCCCTGATTGGCCGCGACGAGGAGATCGAGCTGCTGCTCCGACATTGGGACCACGCCCAAGGCGGCGAGGGGCAGGTCCTCCTGATGGCGGGCGAACCGGGCATCGGCAAGAGCCGGCTCATCACCGCGTTCCAAGACCGCATTGCGCAAGGTCCCCACCTCTGCCTGCGGTACTTCTGCTCGCCACATCACCAGGACAGTGCGCTCCACCCAGCCGTTGCCCACCTCGAACGCGCGGCTGGATTTGCACACGAGGACACGCCCGAGATTAGACTCGGCAAACTTAAGATCCTGCTGGCCCGGACGGGATCATCCAACGAGGATGTCGCTCTCCTCTCCGAACTGCTGTCCCTTCCCGCCGCCAATCACCATCCTCCCCTGAACCTCACCCCGCAGCGCCGCAAGGCGGGCACGTTTGCGGCGCTGCTGCGACAGCTTGAGGAGTTGTCGCGGCTCCAACCGGTGCTGATGATTTTCGAGGATGCGCATTGGAGCGATCCGACCTCACGGGAATGGCTCGACCTTGTCGTCGAGCGAATTTCAGATCTGCCGGTTCTGCTGGTCGTCACCTTCCGTCCCGAGTTCCAGCCACCGTGGGTCGGCCAGGCGCATGTAACCATGCTGATGCTCAACCGGCTCAGCCGTCGTGAAGGCGCAGCCCTGGCACAGCGGATCGCCGGCGAAACGGAACTCCCGAGCGACCTCTTAGCGGAGATTGTGGAGCGCACGGACGGGGTGCCGCTGTTCGTGGAGGAGTTGACCAAGGCAGTGCTCGATGCCGGCAGAGCGACCGGCGAGGGTGTCGTTGCGGCCGTGCCCTCAAATGCGTCCGCGGTCCCGGCCACGCTGCACGCTTCCTTGCTGGCGCGGCTTGATCGGCTGAGCCCAGCAACCAGGGAGATCGCTCAAATCGGGTCCGCCATCGGGCGGGAGTTCTCCTACGAGTTGCTTGCTGATGTTGCGATAGTACCAGCCAGCACGCTGGCCAAGGTGCTGGATCAGCTCGCTGCCTCTGGCCTGGTCCTGCAGCGCGGCAGCCCACCTGAGGCGTCGTATCTGTTCAAGCATGCTCTTATCCAGGACACCGCTTACAGCACACTGCTGCGCGGCCGCCGGCAAGACTGGCACGCGCGGATTGCCACAGCGCTGCAGAAGCGGCTTCCAGACATAGCAACCTCGCGACCGGAGCTGCTTGCGCGCCATCTGGCCGCCGCTGGCCAGCCGGCACAGGCGGTGCAGTATTGGACCGCCGCCGGAGAGCGGGCCTTGGTGCGGGCCGCGCACCATGAAGCTGCAGCCTTTTACGAGCGCGCTCTGGCCGCCCTGGAGGCTCAGGCAAAGACGCCCGAGGTGCTGACGGCGATGATTGATGTGCGGAAGCAACTGCATCAGGCGCTCTACCCGATTGGCCGACTGCAGCCGGCACGAGCCAATCTCGCCCAAGCCGAGCGCAGTGCGGCGCAACTTGGTGACCGCATGCGCCTGGCGCGGGTGCGGGCGAGCCAGATTTATCTGCTCGCCGCGACAGGCGATCTTGCAGGGGCTATTGCTGCCGGGGAGCGAGCCCTGGTGGGACTCGCCGAGACGGATGATCTCGACGCTGTCGTGGGCACGCGGCTGATGCTGGCACGCGCCCTGTATGCGGCTGGCCAATACAGTGAAGCCATCGCGCACGCACGGGATGTGGTTGCCCTTCTCGAGGACGATGTAGAGCGGGGTGCCCTGGGCGGCATGAACCAGACTATATCCGCGCATGTGTGGCTCACTCTATTTCACACCGAGCGCGGCGAGTTTGAGGCCGGTGCAGCAGAAGGCGAGACCGCAACGCGGCTTGCGGCCGATCCGCGATGCACGGAGCACGACATGGTCTGGGTCCGGATCGGCCTCGGTCGGCTTCAGGTCGTGCGCGGTGATTTCGTCCGGGCAATTGGGACACTGGCGCCCGCCCTGCCGCTGTGTGAGGGCGACCTTGTGATCTACTTTTCGCGGGTCGCCTCCTCCCTGGGCAGAGCTTATGCCGGAGCCGGGCGGATCGAAGAGGGCGTTGCGCTGCTGCAACGGGCTGACGAGCGGGCCCGGGTCATCGGATTTGCGTTCGGGCACGCGCTGGTTCTGGCGCAACTCGGCGAAGCACTCCTGCTCGCCGATGACTTTGAACAGGCGCAGGAGATTGGTCGTCAGGCGGTTGAGACGGCGCAGCGATGGGGCGAGCGCGGTAACGAGGCCTGGGCCCGCTGTCTTCTCGGCGATATCGCGGCCTCCCGCCGAGCGCGCCAGGAGGGGCAGGCACAGTATCAAAAAGCAGTGGCAATCGCGGAGGAGTTGGAGATGGCGCCGGTTCTGGCCCGGTGCTCGGCCGGGCTGAACCGCCTTGGCTCGCGCGGCCTATCTCGACCATCCCGCGGCAGACCTTGAATTGCACTCAGTCTTCGAACCATCCCTCGTTTCCAAATTGTTGAAGCGCCAAAGGAGCACCCAATGACACGTTGGTCCGGAACGGGTCACGAACTGCCCTTCAGCAGGGCTGTGTGAAAGTCCGCTGTCTGTTCCCGACCTGCCCTCCCCTCTCCTGCTGGAGACCATGAGGGTCTGTGGGGCGGCTAGTGGGAGGGACCCTTCAGAATGTTCGGCAAGCTCGGTCAGAGGCCGTTTAGTATGTCGTGAGACACCGCTGCCCACGATTCCTTATGCTCTCCACTACGTCGTGGACGTGGAGAGCCAGACCCGTGGCTCAAACTGCCAAGCGACTGTCCCTGCCGATCAAGCAAGGACCTCCTGGATCGAGTAGGATCCTGCTCGAAGGATGGGGGATGCAAGCACCTATGGCCGTTCAGGAGGCTCCGATGGCGGACCAGGCTGCCGATAGGAATGACGTGCGAGCAGCCAACGATGCCTTCTACAAGGCACTCTCTGCCGGCTCGATTGAAGATATCTCGGCAGCATGCGCCCACGATGATGATGTCACGTCACTGCATGAGAACGGTAAGGTGGCGATCGGATGGGGAGCCCTCCTCGATAGCAGGGCAGCGGTTCCCGTTCGATGTCTTCGCCGGACTGTCGGTGGTGATGGGCGATCCAGCAATCAAGGTGAGCGACCCGGTCGCCCGCGTGGTGGGGTTCGAGACGGTCCGGGAGAGAATGAGGGAGGGTAGATAGCTGATCGCGGATCACCATGCCAGCAAGGCGGTGGAAGGCCTCGCTCGAGCGGGCTGAGAGAATACCAGAGACCTCCATTGACGCTCTGAGGAGCATCGCCAACCCTTATCTATGGGAGCGGTCTATGTCTCTCAAACTGCCTCTCTTCATCACCCTTATCTTGGTCGCACCCGAACCTCCGACGGAAGCCCACGACATCTACTCAAATCTAAAGGACCGATGGGGCATCGATTGCTGCAACGACCAGGATTGTCGCCCAGCACCGTACCGCGTGTCTTCTACTGGTGTGCAGATGTACGTTGATGGAGGCTGGGTTCATGTGCCGGATGGGAGGATCCAATACCGATCGCTGCCTAGTGACACCGGTGAGACCCGCGGAGGGCATTGGTGCGGCACGGCCCATTACGATCCGGATCATAGGATCGCTCATATCACCTACTGCGCCATTCTTCCTCCCAACTCTGCATCTGCATCTGACAGGCACGAGGAGTAACGCCTACGACCACCCAGAAGAGGAGGCTGTGATGCTTGCTTTCCTACTTTGCCTTCCGGTTCTCTTGTTGCCGATGAGCCTTTGTCATGCTCGCCCGGTTCATCATGCGACATTAATGCAATCGTGCCCTGCGGGACGACAGCCCATGCCGCAACTGAATGGACTCGTCTTACGCACTAATCCCCAGGTGCTGGCGACCGGCAGATTGATCAAGGGTCTATACTACTCCTATGGGTCCAGTGGTCCGTACGACATGGTAGCGTTCTACATGGCGTGCGATGGTCACTCTGAGCCTGCTCCATTCGTAGTAACCGATTTCCGGTCACGCCAGCTCTTCTTCGATCGCGATCGAGATGGATGCGCGGATGCCACCGAGACGTTACCGCAGCCGGAAATCGATCCGGCGGATATCCTCCCTGCCGTTAATGATGTGGAACAGCTTTGTAGCGAGGGCACGGTCTCTTCCCTCATCCGTTAGGCCGGGGCTCCGTTATTCCTCCCATCGCGGGGCAGACGAGAGGATGAAAGGTTTTACGCCGCGAGCTGCTGTCCGACAACGCCAAACCGATCATAGAGCCGCCTGAGAGTCTCCCTCACCGGGAGCAGGACGATATCGTCCTTGCCATGGAACAGCCAGACCCGCCTGCCCACGAGATTGGGCACGAGAAGAACCGCGGACGTCACGGCTGCTTGGGCTCGCCCTCCAGCCCGCGGTTAACCAATAAATGCCGTCAGCTCTTCAAAAAAGCGTTCAGAGGCCGGTTCACCTTCGCGAAAGAGATGATTGCGGCCGGGGAGCACCACGAAGCGAGCGCCAGGAATGTCGGCGGCCATCGCACGACCAGCCGCCACAGGAGCCATGCGGTCATCGCGAACATGCAGAACCAGCGTCGGCGTCCTCACCTTTGGCAACAGATCGCGTACATCCAGATCGCAGATGGCCTGGTAGTATCGAGCCGCGCACTCAGGTGAACAGGAGCGCCGCTGACGTTCGTTGAATGACTCAAATTCCTCCTTCGTCGCGTCCGGCATCAGTTGCGACGTGAACAATTGCCGGAAGGACGGATCGTTCGAGCCCCATTCCAGCCGCATCAACGTGTTCAGCGCGATCTGGCGCTCTCGCTCGTCCGGCGAACGCTTCCGAGCACCGACAGCAACGCCGCCATAGAGAACGAGATGCGAGACACGCTCCGGATGCCGGACTGCATAGGCAATGGAGACAGCGCATCCCTGCGAGATGCCGAGGAGGGGGAAGCGAGCGACCCCGGCAGCATCGACCACGCTCTCGAGATCGCTGACCCATGCCTCCACGGAGAGCTCGCTCACCTCCCAATCAGACAGCCCGTTGCCGCGGGAGTCGTGGCGGATCAGCGTGTAGCGGCGGGCCAGGCGCTCAAGGACGTAATGCCAGACCGGGCTTTCCCAGTCGTCCTCCAGATGACCCACCCAATTGCCGGGTTTGACCAGCGGTGGGCCATGCCCGACCTTCGCCCACGCCAGCCGCACGCCGTCCGGCGCCCGGCAGAAACTGATTTCCTGCTTCAGTTGCGAACCACCGACCCGTGTGTTCCTAAGGTCCTGGCCGGGACGCACGGCATAGACATGGATGGGGCGCGAGATGTTCTTCACGCGTTGCTGCCCCCGGTCTTCGAAGCCGCAGTCAAGCTTGCCCGCGACCTCCGCGAAGACTTTCCCCGACACGACGATATGTCCCGGCTCAGCGAGCGTCTGGAGCCGGGCGGCGATGTTCACATCGTCGCCGAAGATGTCGCCGTCGTCGTCAACAAGGATGTCGCCCAGGTTGATCGCTATCCTCAAGCTCATCGGATGAGGAGAGATGTCGTGCTCCCGAGCCGCCATTTCGCCCTGGATCGCCACAGCGGATTTGAGAGCCTCAAGCGGGCTGGCGAATTCGGCCAGGAAGCCATCGCCCATCGTCTTGACGATCCGCCCGCCGTGAGCGAAGACCTTGCTCTGGATGATCTCCCGTTGGATGCCCTTCAATCGCGTAAGGGTGCCCTCTTCGTCGCTCTCCATGATGGCGGAATAGCTAACGACATCGGCAGCCATAATGGCGGCAAGACGGCGTATCGTCATTGCACCCCCCTGCTTGCGCAGGCAGAGCCGGTGGAGACTTGTTAAGCGTACCCGATAACGCCAGACGTGAGAAGAGCCGCAGCCACGTTGGGAGCCGCCCCTCCGGGCATATGACGACTGGAGGCCAATTACGCGGAAGAGTGGTTCTTCTAGAACGGCTTAAGGCGATGACGTTCGCGGTGTTCGGTATCTTTTGCCCAAGAGCTGTTACGATGATGTCTACCAGGATGCTGATGAGTGAGACAATGCGGGGTTCAGTTGCGGAAACGGGTAGTGCAAGGAAAACCCTCCCTGATCTTCATAGAGGCTACTACACGAATGGCCGCTGGCCGTCTCCCCTTATTCTCCAGGCAGGAATAAATGCTGGATCTCGTCGCTCGGACAATGATCCCAAGGCGCTCTGAAGTCGCTCCGCCGGGCGTGAGATCGCCCTTACTTGCCCTGAATGTCCACCCCGTAGAATGTGTGGCGGCCGAAGGGCGAGAGCTTGAAGTCGATCACCTCCTTGCGGATTGGCTTCAACTGCACCGCGTGGGCGATGGTGAACCAGGGTGCCTGCTCCTTGAAGATTACCTGGGCCTGCTCGTAGAGCTTCGTGCGCTCGGCCTGACCGGTCGTAGTCTTCGCCTTCATGACGAGATCGTCGAACGGCTTGTAGCACCACCGCGCCACGTTCCCGCCGGATGTACTCTCGGCCGAGGTGCAGCTGAGAAGGCTGGACAGGAAGTTGTCCGGATCGCCGTTGTCGCCAGTCCAGCCCATCAGGCCAAGTTGGTGCTCGCCCGCCTGCATGCGCTTGCGGTACTCGCCCCACTCGAAGCTCTTGATCTCGGCCTTCACGCCAATCCTGGCGAGGTCGGCCTGCATCAACTCGGCGACACGCTGGGCATTCGGCATATAGGGACGCTGCACCGGCATGGCCCAGAGATCGGTCTGAAAGCCGTTCGAATAGCCAGCCTCGGCCAGGAGCTTCCTGGCGGCTTCCGGATCGTAATCGTAGTCCTTCACGGCATCGTTGTAGGACCACATGGATGGTGGGATCGGGTTCTTCGCCGCCACGCCCGTGGAGAGGTAGACCGCGTCAATGATGGCCCTTTTATTGATTGCCATGCTCACGGCCTGCCGGACGCGTACGTCATCGAATGGCTTCTTCTGGGTCTGGAAGGCGAGATAGCCGACATTGAGGCCTGGCTGCTCCAGGATCCTGATGTCCGGATCCTTCTTCATGGCCTCGAGGTCGGCCGGGTTCGGATACGGCATAATGTGGCATTCACCCTTCTGGAGCTTGGCCCAGCGGACTGAGGTGTCCGGCGTGATGGCGAAAACGAGGTCGTCAATCCTGGCGCGGCCGCCCCAGTAGTCGTCAAAGGCTTTGTAGCGGATCACAGCGTCCTTTTGATACTGGACCAGGTAGAAAGGGCCGGTGCCGATGGGCTCATGGTCGATCTTCTCGGGTGTGCCCGCCTTGAGCATGGCGTCGGCGTATTCCTTTGACTGGACGGCAGCAAACTCCATGGCAAGGTCGGACAGGAACGGCGCCTCGGGCTGGTTCAGGGTCACCTTGACGGTATAGTCGTCCACCTTCTCCACTGACTTGAGCAGCTTGGGCATGCCCATGGCGTCGAAGTAGGAGTGATTGGGGCTTGTCACTTTGAAGTACGGGTTGTCCTCCTTCCACTGGCGCTCCAGCATGAAGATCACGTCGTCCGCATTGGCGGTGCGGGTCGGCTTGAAGCTCGTGTTGGAGTGCCATTTGGCGTTATGGCGCAAGTAGAAGGTGTAGACGAGGCCGTCCTCGGAGATGTCCCACGTCTCGGCGAGGCCGGGCACCACCTTCGTGCCGCCGCGCTCGAAGTCGACGATACGATCATAGATCGGCTCGCTGGCATCGGATGAGGTGCCGGTGGTGTTCACGCCGGGATAGAAATTCTCCGGGCTGCCCTCGGAGCAGTAGACGAGGGTTTTACCGGAGAGCGGCGCCGTGGCCAGCACGGCCGGCACGCAGAGGATGGCGAGAAGGGCTGCTGTCTTCATGGGATCCTCCACACAGCTCCGGCTCGGCCTCACTGGCCGCGGGGTCGAGCACAGATGTCCTTCCGACTTCGAACTCCGCTGAGCTGGCACGTCACCCCGTTGTTTGTGCCGATCCTTCCCAGTGGCGCGCCCGAAGTCTGCCCCGGATGCCTTAGGCCGCCGAGGCGCGCCCCGTCGTCCCCTCGGCTGTGACAGCCCCCAGAACCTCGCCCACCGAGACCTCCGGCTCACCTGTGATGAGATCGGCCAGGTTCGCCTTGATCCAATCGAGCGCCTTGCTGTTCGCCTCCTGAGCAGCGCTTTGGGTCTCGAAAAGCGTGATCGAGCCGCCGGTCTGGTCCCCGAAGCGCACGACATAGTACCCGATAAAGCCAGGGCTTTGCTTCATCGTGGGACCGAGGCCGTCGACCGCGCGCCGAGCGGCCTCCTCGATAGACCGCATGGGAACCTTGCGCACCACTGCGTACATCGTGACCTCCCGTTCAGAAAGGCCCCTCAGCCGGCGATATTATACCATCCGATGAGCCCGAGTACGAGGCACGATCATTCTCAAATCCGATGATCTGGTGTCACCGATGGCAGTTCGGGCCGCGGCTCCGGTGTGTTCTGAATTGGGGCAGCGTGGCCAGCTTGAGAGATTGCAGGCCCAGAAGCCAAGCGTCTCTCAAGAACTGCAACCTGCCGTGCCAGATTGTCGATGGCGGCCTTCAAAGCCAAAACGTCCGCGGCATCCGGGATGGTGGATATGGGGTGTCCCGCTCGAGGCACCGCCGGCTCATATGATCCTGGAGGAGGCTCTGGCACCGCCTCCAGAGAGGACTCGCGCGTCGTCCGACGGGATGACATTAGCCTTTGGAGAGCCCGCACAATCAGCCAGAGAACGCAGAAAGCGAGGAAAAGGGTGAGCAGCGCCGAAGGCATGCTATCGAACATGGTTGTTGCCGTTCCTGAGTGAGCCGATCAAGGCCTGAGGCAATGCAACAATGATGTCCCGCGTTCCCATGGGTGATCGTTCGGATTGGTTGCCCCACTGCCCCTACCGGAAGGGCAGTATCGGCTGGCTCGGTTGGCGGAAAAGCTCGGGGCGGACATCCAACTATGCGATCTGGTCGATCAGATCGCCTTCGACCGCCCAAGGAAGCCCCTCCCGTGGGAGCGACTTCCCAACCAGTTTGATCCAAAGTGCAAGGCTCGTTTTAGGGTTTTGGAGGCGACGCGCCGCCCTCCCCCATACTGCGAAGGTTGAGTAACACAACAGTGCCGGCCTCAATCCTGCTTACCCCAGTACGGGCTGGACACTCCACCCAGTCAGTCGCAAAATTCGTTCAGGAACGGCACCGAGGGTTCCGATGGGTCCGCAGGAGCACAAGGTCGAGCGACGGCTCGCAGCCATCTTCGCGGCTGACATGGCAGGCTACTCACGCCTCATGGAACGGGATGAGGTCGGCACCCTGAAGGCACTGACTGCCCACCGCGAGGTCATAGACCGGCTGATCACTGAACATGGCGGACGCATTGCCAACACCGCTGGCGACAGTGTGTTGGCTGAGTTCCCCAGCGCCGTTGAGGCCGTCCAATGTGCCATGGCTGTGCAGGAGGCTCTTGTGCAAGCCAATCAGGACACTCCCGAGGAGCGCCGTCTTCAGTTTCGGATCGGCGTTCATGTCGGCGACGTGATGGTGCGTGCAGGAGATCTGCTCGGGGACGGCGTGAATATTGCCGCACGGCTGGAGAGCCTCGCAGATCCTGGCGGCCTGTGCATCTCCGAGGCCACCTACGGGTATGTGCGAAAGGCTCTGCCCCATGCTTTCGAGGATCTCGGACCACAGACGGTCAAGAACATCGAAGAGCCAGTACGAGCCTTCGTGCTTAAGGCAGCCGCGATGATTCCAGCAGGACAGGAGCGAGCTAAACCGCTTCCCCTGCCCGACAAGCCCTCTATTGCGGTGCTTCCGTTTAGAAACATGAGCGGCGACCCTGAACAGGACTACTTGGCCGATGGTCTCACCGAGGAGATCGTTGCGGCGCTTTCACGTTTTCGCTCGCTGTTCGTCATCGCCTATAGCTCCACCGCGACCTACAAGGGCAAGGCCGTGGATGTGCGCCAAGTCAGCCGCGAGCTTGGTGCCAGGTACGTCCTGGAAGGCAGCATTCGCAAGGAGGGAAACCGGCTCCGCGTCATTACCCAACTGATTGATGCCACCACAGGCAGCCACATCTGGACGGATCGGTACGACGGAGACGTTACGGACCTCTTCGATCTTCAGGATCGGGTGACCGAGGCCATTGTTGGAGCCCTTGAGCCGACGATCACTCTCTCCGAAATTGAGTGGGCCAAGCGCAAGCGGCCTGACAGCCTTGATGCCTATGGCTGCGTCATGCGGGCGCTGCCTGCCGTCTGGTCGCAAGACCCCCATAAAAAGGCAGAAGGACTTCGGCTGGCTGAACAGGCAATGGATCTCGATCCCAGTTATCCTCTTCCGAAGGCGCTCGCTGCATGGTGCTATGCCCAACGCGTGATGTCCATGACGACGTCCAATCCCGCGACGACCAGAACCAGGGCACTCCAACTCGCCCGTGAAGCCGCGTCTCTCGACAGCAACGATCCCCTCGTGCTGACGGTGCTGAGTGCCGCATACAACCTTATCGGTCAGGTCGCCCTTGGGCTAGCGGCTGTCGAGAAGGCGCTGACCCTAGACCCCAACTCGGCTTGGGCGTGGCTTCGCAGTGGATGGTCGAACACCTACATGCGAAGATACGACACCGCCATTGAGCATTTTCAGCGGGCCATGCGTCTCAGTCCGCTCGACCCGATGCGCTTCAGTGCCTTGATCGGGATCGGAGCCGCATATCTTG
>NZ_JAMXFI010000190.1:0-15338 GCF_025460875.1 Microvirga yunnanensis | reverse complement strand
ACGCCCATCGGTCACAGGCGACCACCGCCTTCATCGCAGCCCACCCGCAGGATTATGCGGCAGCCTATCTGCCGGCCTATGCGCCGGAGCTCAACCCAGAGGAGCAGTGTAATGCCTGTGTCAAGCGCGCCATGGAGAACGCACTGCCCGGATCAGTCGCCGATCTCCATCGCATGGTCCGCCGCGAATGGATGTAGCTTGGGTGGCAAACAAAGCTGAATCCGAGTTCTATCACCTTCAACATTCACTCCTTGCCTATCGCACGGGTGACAGCGGCGTGACTGCCGACGACGTCATTCTCCGGTTCGATATCGTTCAAAGCCGCTTCGGCATGTTGAAGGACGGCAACTTTGGCTCCTTCATCCAAAGCAACGAAGGCACAAAGACGGCGGCTGATCGTATCGAGGAGATCCGCAGGGCCGCAGAGCCATTCATCTATGGCATCGACAAGCCCGGCGCGGCCGCGCAAGCAACCGCCATACTTGAGCCCATCGCAACGATCCTGCCGCATCTGGTGGGAACGGCAAACCAATATGTTGCCGATCTGATTACCGAGGATCATGCAGCTCTGATGAGTTTGCATCGCACTTTCACGTTCATGATGATCGGAATGATCCTCTGCGGCTTCGGGCTGAGTGGCTTCATGAAGCAGCAAAACGATCTGTTGGAGGGTGCTCATGATGAGGTTCAGGATCTGGCCAAGAACCTGACGCACCTTGCCCACCACGACGCCCTGACTGGGTTGGCCTATCGGGTTCTGTTCCGCCAGCGCTTAGACGCTGACCTCAACAGGCTCCGCACCCACGCCGAGCCGCTGACAGTCCTGTATCTCGATCTTGACGGCTTCAAACAAGTCAACGACAAGTTCGGCCATGCGGCCGGTGATGAATTGCTGCGGATCGTCGCAAAGCGACTTCAAAATGCGATCCGGGCCAATGATATTCCTGCCCGCCTTGGTGGCGATGAATTCGCCGTCCTGCTCAGGGATCCTGTGTCGATCGATATTGCCGAGACAGTCTCGCGTCGGATCATCGCAGCGATCAGCGCACCGATTGGACTGGAACGCCAGGAGGTCACAATCGGAACCAGTATCGGGATCTTCATGGCGAAGGATCCCGGATTGACCCGCGACGAGATCATGCGAAGCGCGGACAAAGCCTTGTATCAGGCAAAATCCGAGGGCCGGGGACGATTCCGCTCATTCGATATTGTTTCTCTGCCGGATCAACAGGTGGCTTAAGAAAAAAGCCGATCCTCGCGGACCGGCCTCTTCCATTACGCTGCATCATCGGCCGCGGCCTCGCCCGTATCGTTGGCTTGAAGATCATGCATGAGCAGACCCGCATTCTCGCGGATCTTGCCCTCGATCTGCGCTGCGATCTCCGGGTTTTCCTTCAGGAAGGTCTTGGAGTTTTCGCGGCCCTGCCCCAGGCGCTGGCTGTCGTACGAGAACCAGGCGCCCGACCTCTCGACCACGCCTGCCTTGACGCCGAGGTCGATAAGCTCGCCCATCTTCGAGATGCCTTCGCCGAACATGATGTCGAACTCGACCTGCTTGAACGGCGGAGCCACCTTGTTCTTGACGATCTTCACACGCACCTGATTGCCGATTGGCTCATCGCGATCCTTCAGGGTCGAGATCCGGCGGATGTCGAGGCGCACGGAGGCGTAGAACTTAAGGGCGTTGCCACCCGTCGTCGTCTCCGGACTGCCATAGGTCACGCCGATCTTCATACGGATCTGGTTGATAAAGATCACCAGCGTGTTGGTCCGATTGATGGAACCAGTCAGCTTACGAAGAGCTTGGCTCATGAGCCGGGCCTGAAGGCCGGGGCGGCTCTCACCCATCTCGCCTTCAATTTCGGCCTTCGGGGTCAAGGCAGCGACGGAGTCGATGATCACGACATCGATCGCGCCCGAACGCACCATCGTATCGGCGATCTCCAGCGCTTGCTCACCATGATCGGGCTGAGAAACAATGAGATCATCGAGATTGACGCCGAGTTTACGGGCATAGACCGGGTCAAGGGCGTGCTCCGCGTCGATAAAGGCGCAGACGCCGCCCTTCTTTTGGGCCTCGGCAATGGCATGAAGCGTGAGCGTGGTCTTGCCCGACGACTCCGGCCCATAAATCTCGACGACACGTCCCTTTGGCAGACCGCCGACACCCAGGGCAATATCGAGTCCAAGCGAGCCAGTCGAGATTGTCTCAACCTCCACAACCTGGTCGCCACCCAAGCGCATGATGGCGCCCTTGCCGAAGGCGCGTTCGATCTGCGCGACCGCAGTCTCGATCGCCTTCTTCCTATCCAAGCTCATAAAGGCTCCGCACATTCAAATTGTCGAGGAATGAGGGGAGGCTAACTCAAAGCACCCCAAAAAACCAGAACAAAAAGTGAACTGCGGTGAATTGTCAGCGTGGCCGCTGTCCTGCCTCTCATTCAAGATCGTCGAAACCGTTGGAACAAATCTCTTTACAGAAAGATTTAAGGGTGTATTTTGTCTACAGAAAGGGAAGAGAGATGAGTTCGACAGCGCAACCTGCCCGGATCAGTCAGGATGCAGCCATTGTATCCAAAGCAGCCGTCCGAGCCGCAGAGCGGCTTGAACTTCCCGGCCGCCTGTTCGCTTCCATCATTGGTGTCTCGGAAGCGACCATCTCCCGGATGAAGACTGGCGACTTCGCCTTAGACCGGGACCGGAATGCCTTCCAGCTGTCTCTGCTCTTCGTCCGGCTCTATCGCTCGTTGGACGCCATCGTCGGTGGCAATACCGCCTCGGCGGCATCTTGGTTCAAGAGTCACAACACCGCCCTGAATGCCCGTCCGGTTGACGCAGTCCAATCTATTTCCGGCCTTGTCCATGTCATCGACTATCTCGACTCCCGACGCGCTCCGCTCTGAGTTCCGGCCCTTTAAGGGCCATTGCTGGCGCGTAGTGGAGTCCCAGTACGTCATCTCGACAGTACCTCTTGTCGATACATTGGATGAGCAGGCGCGCCTCGAGGAACTCTTGCATGAGACCAAGCCGCCGGTGCCACCAGCCTGCCGCCACCTCCACCCCCTGCTCTATACACCCTTTCGATATACGCCTCGGCACGGATCCCGTTTCCGCCGAGCCGGACAGCGCGAGGGAGCGTTCTACACGGCAGAGCATGTGGAGACGGCAATCGCCGAAATGGCCTTCTATCGGATCCTTTTCTATGCCGAGGCGCCAGAGTCTCTGATCCCAGCAGGTTTTGCCGAATACACGGCGTTCTCCGTTTCAGTCGCCACCGATGCCCTAATCGATCTGACAGAACGCGGGGATCCTTCCCTCTCCCATCTCAGCGACTACAGCGCGTCTCAGGCCTTTGCCGATCTTGCCCGAGCGGCCGGCGCGACCGGGCTGCGCTCACTGTCAGTCCGCTGCCCCAGAAAGGGAACTGCTTTGACCTGGCTCTCTTGCGAGGTCTTCGATCGCCCAGAGCCGATCCTGCGTCAGACATGGCGCATGCGTCTGACGCGTCTTGGTGTTCAAGCCCTATGCGAAAGTCCTAAGCTAGCGATCCAGTTCGCGCCCGAAGTGATGGCCTCCGATGCACGAACAGCAGCCTTCGCATGGGAGCGGGCCGCATGACGGTCAGGATCACAAGCTGAGGCTCAATTGAGGGCTCTGCGGCTTCTCCTCCGTGTTCAACGTAGACAAGGCGACTCGGAGAAGACGAACGGGTTTCCCAATCGGAAAAACGGACTCCAGCAAACCGATTGCGATCTCCTCTAAGCCACTCCGGCTTTCAACAAGCCCAGTCAGCGCGCGACTGCGGGTAATTTGATGAAAGTCTGCGAACCTGATCTTGAGCGTGACAGTTCGCCCGTTGACCCCTGTTTGATTGCAGTAGCGACAGATCTTGTCGAGGATCGGCTGAAGTGCCGTCTTCATGGGCTCGAACTCCGACAGGTTGACTAAAAGGTGTTCTCGGCGCCAACCGACTTTCGGATGCGGTCTGGACGCACAGGGCGATGATCAATGCCCCTAGCAAGGTTAAACCGGATGTGGATCCCGCCGCCAACGAGAATGCAAGGCGGCAGCGACCTGCACTGTAGGTCCAGGAAGCTCTTGTTCTCTGGCTTTTAGCCGCTGGGACCCGACAGGCGCCATCGCAGCCCGGCTCGCGGTCAATGAACCAGAGGTCAAGCAGCACCTCAAGGCCTTGCTTCTCAAAGCCAGGGCTAAGACCAAGCCTCGTCTGGTGACTCCACCGGCCAACCTCTGATCTAAGCCGATTCCGCCTCATTGAGGAGGATCGCGCTTCACCGCGCGCTCAATCATGTCGATCATTTCAGGCAGCCGATAAGGTTTTGGCAGAAACGGGACACCCGCAGACGCACACATGCCGTGACAGGCGCGGGGGTGGCTGGATGTAAAGACAACCGACAGAAGCGGTTGGAGCGTCAAAGCTGATGCCGCCAGTTCAAATCCGTCCCGGCCGCCGAGGTTGATGTCCGTAAAGAGGACGTCCACGGAAACATCGGCCAAGATCACCTCGGCTTCTTCGGCACTCGCGGCGGTAAACACCTCGAAGCCGGCCTCTGCCAGACCTTCAGCCGCAATCTCACCGATGATCAACTCATCTTCGACCACGAGCACGCGCTGGCGCAGATTCTTCGGAAGGCGAGCTTTAGCCGGGGCTGAGCGGCTCCAAGGGGACAGGATCGGTGTCATGTACGCAACCTCACTGAGCTAGTCCGCTTAGTTAACGACGCGCCTGCCCCGCAGTTCGGCTCCGGCACCCACGAGTGGCCGGTATGGTAAGCAAAGGGTTATCGACCCCATTCGAGCCGACCAAGAGGGCTGTCGTCGAGAGATGACGGCCCTTTTGCCTGGCGCACTCCCAATGCGGGAAACCCCAGAAACATCAATCGAGGACGCCTGAAATGACCCAGGAATTGCATGAGGCCTTCGGGTTCAAGAAAGACGACGTGGTTCAAATGCTGGTCGGAACCAGCGGCTTGGACGCCGATGACAACGAGCTCACGTTCCCGGTCGACGCCGTGGCGATCATTGATCGCATTGATCGCCTCGTGGGATCTCAGGGCATTGCATTCACCCTCGCCATCGAGGCCAAGATCGTCAACGCGTTCGACGAGGGCGATGGGCTCCCGGCCAAGAAGTTCTTCGAGCCGGTGCTCACGGAACGCGACGACACCAAGCGCTCGCTCACGCTCGCCGACGTGAAGGATGCCGACACCTTCACACATGCTGCCTTCGTGCATGGTGAGGATTCTGAAGGTGACCATGAAATCGGGGATTTGCAGGACCTGTTCCGCGCTGCATGGGGGCTCATGACAGAGGAGCAGAGGATCGACTTCCCTTTCACGGACCAAGCGAAAGCCGTCCTGTCGGCCGCTGGTATCCTCGCCGACTGATCCAGCCTCACTCCACTTAGAAGAGAGAAAACATGAATTGCGCTCGACCTACCCGCGCTCAGATGAAATCGATCCACCAGCTGTTTCAGCGCTCACCGAACGGCTGCTCCAGTTATCGAGAGTTTCGGAAGCGGTTCCGGCACATTTCGTTCAACACCATTTTCGGCGGCACCTGGCACGGGATGTTCATCGGCGTCGAAACCGATGGATACCGACATTCTTGAAGCGATATCCAGCCCGTCCTGTAAATCACGGGCCTGGAACAACTGAGATGCACGCTCACGACGCGCGCATCTCGGTCGCTTATCGGGTTACTCGCTCAGGAAAGTCTGCAAGCCTGCAAGATCGTCGGTGTTGATCTTGTCGACGCCGGCCGCCTTCAGCTCTTTCCAGATTGCGTCACGTTGCGGACCCGGCTGGTCGGGTGTCGACCAGAACCGAATGGTCCAGCCCTTTCCATGGGCCGTC
This sequence comes from Microvirga yunnanensis, assembly GCF_025460875.1. Taxonomy (NCBI): domain Bacteria; kingdom Pseudomonadati; phylum Pseudomonadota; class Alphaproteobacteria; order Hyphomicrobiales; family Methylobacteriaceae; genus Microvirga; species Microvirga yunnanensis. The sequence continues at coordinate 9,462 of NZ_JAMXFI010000190.1, read as the reverse complement.
TTCACAATGTCCTGCAATTTGGCCTTCTCGGCCGAGGGCATCTCTCCCTCGCCCTTCCAGGTGAACACCTTGGTCCAGTTGTCGCTCAGGAGCGGCATGAAGGATGCCGGCATGTCGGAGGTCAGATCAGGCATGCGGCCATCATAACCGGCATAGCGAACCTTTTCCGAGAGCATGTAGTCTTTCGGGCGGTTGCCGGACACGACCGCAGTGACGGCGCCCGCCTGAACTTTGCCGTCCCGAACGACCGTCAGGATACCTGCATATTTGGCAAGCACCTCGGCCAAAGCTTTGTAGGTTGGCTCACCCTCAGTTTTGACGTCGATCAGGAGCGTAAATCTCTCACTGCCGGGATAGACCCTGCCGCCATTCTCAGCGATGCGCTTCTTCAGCGGGTCCAGGTATAGCGCCTCAAGGGTCCTCTCAGGCTTGATCTGAGCCTCATCGTGCGCCACCAGCAGCTTGCCATCTACAAGCCAAATGTCAGCCTCGACGCCGGTAAAGCCATAGTCGAGCGCATCGAGCAGAGGCCGCTGATGCTCGTAGTCATTGTGAGCATGAGCTTGAGCAAGAGGCTTCACGTCGGCAGCAGAGACCATCGCCGGGGCAAGGGCCAGGACAGCGGCCAGGAGCAGGGTCTTCATGTTTCCTCCAGTAGTTTCATCTACTTGTTAGGGGTGCTGGTCTTCCAAGGATCGGTGACATGCTGATGACGTCGCAGTCCTTAGCCGGCTCATACCCTGGTCTAGGAAATAGGTCCGGGGCGTTGCGAGGCAACTCCGCCGATCTCCCGCCATTTACTATCCTTCTGCCACTTTGTTGCCACGGTTACCTTGCCCAACTAGCCTCCTTCGCGTGATCGGTCGGTCACCGGAGGGCGGAGCAGGACGTTCCGCCGGAGGGGAACTACAAGGGACTAGAGACGAGAATGGCGACTGGGACGGTTAAGTGGTTTAACGAAACCAAGGGTTACGGCTTCATTCAGCCCGACAATGGCGGCAAGGACGTGTTCGTTCATATTTCCGCAGTGGAGCGCGCAGGCCTCCGCGGTCTGAAGGACGGCCAGAAGATCTCCTACGAGATCGAGCAGGACCGCCGGTCGGGCAAAGAGTCTGCGGCCAACCTGCAGGAGGTCTAAGACCTCTCACATTTGCGGATTGCTCCGCCTCAACGAAAAGCCGCCCCATTCCGGGGCGGCTTTTTTATTTTGCCTGTCCAACTGGAGAACCCCATGACAGAGACATCGCCTCCTGACTTCCTCAGCGACGAGCGCTTCATCAACGAGCACCGGAGTGTCTTCGTGATGTTCATGGGGCGTGATGGCTACTCGCCGGAGATGTCGACTGAGGAATTTCCTCGATTGCGTGAGACCGTCAAACTCGATGCTTGTCCCAAAGCCCATCTGCGCCTGCAGCGTACTGGATCCCGCTTTGCTCTCGACCGGCACAAAAAAATGGAGATCGCAGAGATTTATCATAAGGCAGGGGAGCATGCTTATTTTGGCTATTGCGTTGCCCTCGGCATCAACCCTGAGTGATGCGGCGGCCCTGCATCTGCCCATCATCTCCCCTATTATAAATTGGCAGATGTGTACTATCTCAGGTGATAAGCCCCTGAGGACTTGCCTCGGAGAAAAACGCAGTGACCACACGCCTCATGGAGATCCTCGATCGCGACGCTGCCATCATGAGAGCCAAGATCGCTGAGGTCATGCCGGCCGCAGATGGCGAAGCGCAGCAAGCTCGGGAGTTGATGATCCTGCTTCATACAGGGCTCTTCGTCATCCAGCGAGATGAAGGCAGCACCGCCGAAGAGTTACGGGAATTCGCAGGTCAAATCCTTGACCGGACGCGGATCACCAGGCAGTAGCAGCCGAAATAATCCTGTGAGTTTCGGCGGGCCTAAATCTTTGCCAAGATTCTGGTAACCCAGTCGGCTATCCAAAACCCTCGCAGTCACACTGAAAGCCGCCGCCGACTGCCGGATAAGGGAATGTTTCGCTACCTCTGGAGACATAAGGCGTTCAGCGCCGTACTGCTCTTGCTCTTCGGCATCGGCTTGTATCTCCAGCCGATCGCCGCCTGGATTGGGTTCGCGCTGCTGCTATTCCTGCGCCTGACCAGGGTCCATTCGTTTCTGCTCATCTATGACCTGACGGACCGGGCGGCCCTGACACATGTCAGGACCTTAGCCACCAAACGCGCCCATATGCTTTCACCAGACGAATATGGGAACGTCTCTGAGGAGACCTGGGACAGGCACCTCAACACCTTCATCAAGAAGACGCTCGCGCCAGAGTTCCAGCGCAGGAGGGTCGAGCATCTCCTAGCCAAGGATCCGAAGCGGTACGCGGCCCGCTTGAGGACCTAGAGCGGTGCAGGTGATCGCCGAGCGTTCTCCCGACGAAGTCTCGGTGCCCCTGAGCCGCGCAGTGGCCCGCCCAGGACCTGACAGGCTCCCGTCAATCCGGACGCTTTGATCCGGGAACGTCCATGTGAAACGCTGCCCTCTCTGCTTCCAATTGCCCGGCCATTCGCCCGGTTTGGTTCGGGAGGCATCGAAAATGTAGGGGCTCACCTCACCGTTCTCGAACTCCCCTCCTCCAACGCCGCCCCCGGATAGAAGGTGATCACGAACCGGGATCGATCAGAGGCGCGGGTGCATTGCCAGAGGGAGCCAGCAAGCCTCAATCTGTCGGCGATCGCCGGTTGTTGAGACGCCAGAACAATCCCGATCGCGGCGAGCAGAAAGCTTCACATGGGCAGTCTCTGATCGAGGGCGGAGCCGCACCCTAGGCGAAGTTCCTTACCGAAACTTATCAGCCGGTGGGATTGGAGCGATCGGGGTTGCCACCGCTGCTTTCAAGAAAGCACACCAGGGCGAAGAGGCTAATCACCGCCGCCAGCTCTGCCCCAGACAGGAGCCAGGAGGGAGCACTCGCCCGCAGCGGCCTGATGGCCGCCAACGAGAGGAGGAAAGTAACCAATGTGCTCCACATCAACATGCGAAACCGCCCTTTAGAACGGGATCAAGCACTAACCCATTGGATATGAACAGCCAATGGCAGGTTCGTGGCATAACTAAGGAAAGCTTATGCGGCCGCACCCGGTCACCATTTTTACAAGACCTGGTCGAACTTTAGCCTGTCCCAACAGTAATGACACATTAGCATTTTGCTTCGACCCGGATTTCGTGATCTGCCATGATCCCCTCGAAGGGCTCAGGCCTGTGGATCGCGTAGCCCTGGGCGAAAGTGATCCCCATGGACGAGACCAATTCGAAGGTCGCTTGGTCCTCGACGAACTCGGCAACCGTCTGTGCGCCCAGTTCTTTGGCAATCTGGTGAATGGATTTGACGATGTAGCGATCCACCGCGTTCGTCGTCATGTTGTGAACGAAGCTGCCATCAATTTTGACCATATCGACCGGGAACTGGCGCAGGTAGTTGAACGAACTCAGGCCTACGCCGAAATCATCTAGCGCAATCTGGCATCCGATTTCTCGTAGCTTGCTGACTGTCTTCGCTGCCACGGCCATATTGCTGACCACGGTGGTTTCCGTGATCTCAAAGACCAGGATTTCTGGCGCGACGCCGGAAACCTCAAGGACCTCGCACACGTAGGCCACGAACGAAGCATCACCGATTGAGGCTGCCGACAGGTTGAGGTGGATCTGGGGATGCTGGTCAAGGCCCCCTGCCCGTCCAAGAAAGGTCAGCGCTTCCCGGACCACCCAACGGTCGATAGCTCCAATGAGATCATACCGTTCCGCCGCCGGAACAAACACAGACGGCGGGATGATCGTCCCATCCCTGTCTAGCATCCGCACCAAGACCTCATACCGCTGCTGGGTCGGATCCGCGCACGCGACAATCCTTTGAGCAAACAGCCGGAGCCGACCCTCTTCTATGGCCAGTTTGATCCCGGCAGCGACCGCGATCTCGCGGTGGCGATCAACCGCTTCGCTCTGCTCGGGTCTGTAGATGCTGACCCGGTTCCGACCGGCCATTTTGGCGGTCAGGCAGGCAACATCCGCCTGAGCGAGGACCGCGCTTGGGGAGCGGGTGCTCGGCGTGATCTCGGTCACCCCGATGCTCGCGCCGACACTATAGCTGCGATCCTCCCAGGGGAACTGGATCGCACCGAGCGCGGTATTGAGCTCCTCGAGGATCAGTGTCGCATCATCGAGCGAGCACCCAAGCAGGATGATGCCAAACTCATCCCCGCCGAGCCGGCCAATCACATCGCCCTCGCGCAGGTAACTCGGTAAGGCCCCTGCCACCCCTCGCAACAAGGCGTCGCCGGCCACATGACCGGCGGAATCGTTGATGATCTTCAGCCGGTCGAGATCCACAAAGGCCAGGGCATGCTTGATGCCGGTATCACGGCTTTCCGCCAGAGCCTCTTCAAGCCTCTGCTCGAAGGCTGATCGATTCAGAAGACCGGTCAGTTCGTCATGGGTCGCGTTATATCTGAGCCGCTCCTCGGCTTCGCGCCGGGCCGTGATATCCTGAAATTGCACAATCATATAGGCGGGCTTGCCTGCCTCGTCCCGTAGGAGAGAGGCGGACCTGAGGACCCACACCTCCGTACCATCCTTGCGCACCAGACGGCGTTCGCTCTCGATGACGTCGATCTCGCCTCTCAAGAGACGATCGTCGTCCGGCGGATCGTCATCCGGAGGCGTCAGGTCGGCCGCCGTCTTCGACAGCATCTCCCGTTCGGAAAACCCGAACAACCGGCAGAAGGCCGGATTGACCTTGAACACGGTTCCGTCGAGGTGCAGAAGCGCCGTCCCGATGCCTGCGCCCTTCATGGCTCCGCGGAAGAGCGCTTCGTTGTGCAAGGCCTCCTGGTGCGCCGCTCGCCGCCAGCGGAACTCGCGGCCCAGGCTCAGAGCCAGGGCGATCATGGCCCCGGTCAGGGCCAGCACGATGCCGCCGATCGTCAGAGCTCGGCTTCGCCAGGCGGCATAGACATCCTGCAGGGAGCGTCCGACGCTGATCGTCAGCGGGTAATCCCCGATCTGGGTGAAGGTGTACAGCCGCGGAATACCATCGAGTGGAGACGTGGTCGCCTCGTACGACCCTGAGCGCTGCTGCGGGTAGTAACGATAGAGCTCCGCCCCACTGACGTCCGTGCCGAGATGCTTTTCGTTCAACGGCTGCCGCACGAGCAGCCTCTTGTCCGCGCGCATGAGCGACATGGAGCCATTCGGTCCCAGGTCCATCCTGCCGAACAGATCGGTGAAGTAGTCCAAGCCTAGGCCGACATACGCAATCCCAGCGAACCGGCCATCCGGGTGAGAAAGCCGCCGACTGAACACAATACCCCATCCAAGGCCAACCGGGCTCTTGATCGGTAGCGAAACGTAGAGCCCGATATCCGGGCGATCACGGTGGACGGTAAAATACTGTTGTTTAGAGAGGTTGATGATATTCGGATCCGTGAAACGAGAGTGATATCTCAGCTTTCCGTTTTCATCGACGACGGCAATGGCGGCGAGATATTGCGCCGTCGCAACCTGATCGAACAGCAACTGGCGCTGAAGATCAGAACCCAGTTCGGTGAAGCCTGGCTGAGTGACCCGATCGATGACCTTCTGGATCGTCAGATCGATGATCTCGATGTTGCGGGAAATATCTCGGCTCACCGAGGCAACAAGATTACTTGACGCTGCCTTAGCTTGGTCGGACGCGTTCCCCCGTTCATCGTAGACGAGGGCCGCACAAAACATGTTGAAGACCACAGCCAGAACCATAATGTTCAGGACCGGGTGGCGAGCAAGCAGGTTCTTACACCAGGAAATGGAGGTCACGAGGCAATTTCTTGGACATGAGCATCGGGCGGGACTTCAACGACATCTGTGCATCACAGGCCACAATCCGGCCCTGATCGGAATAAGCCAGATAAGCCTCTGGAAATCCATTCGACAAAGGAAATGGGGTAAATGATCGCGCCAGGATCGGAAGCGGTAAGAGCCTCGGCGCACGTTGTGTTGTGAAACTCGTCCCGAGACACGTTGAGCCGGCCTTATACGATGCCCCATGCCCGGTAACGGGTTCGGCCGGTCAGCTTCCGTGGGAGGGCCCCACCCAGCTGATGCAGCATGAGGTCCACGGCTTTTTGGGTGACCTTCAGGAGCTTGGCGCCGAGCGGCACCGTCACGAGTGGGCGCGATAAGAACAGATCGACCAACTCCGGCAGTTTCGAGTTGGATCGGGTCTTGGCCGTGACCCGCCCCATCAATTCTCTGGCCAGGATCAGCCTCTCCAGATCCTTGTTCGCGATCTCCAAGGCCTCCTCGGCGACACTGCAAAAGCCATCGAGTTTCTCCTTGGCCCTTCCCCTGCCCTGCGGGCGGAACTTCGACTGCTTGAAGCCGGCCGCGAGCGGGAGAAGGTGGTTGGTCAGCCCTCTGGCCCTCAGAATAGACGCAGCCATTGTCAGCCCCAGCCATGGCAAGCGGGTATAGAGGTTGAGATCCAGCCACGCGTTCCATGCCACGGCCGCTGCGGCAACCGCCGGCCAATGGGAGGTCCGTTTGACGAGATCGAGCCACAAGTCCTCGGCTTCCGCCTCGTCCTGATCCGGGTCATAGACCAGGTGCGACCGGCTCTTGGGCAGCGGGGTTTCTCCTTCGAGTACCCTCGTGGTGCGATCCAAGACGGCGTCGATTTCAGCGAAATGCGCTTTCCACGGGTCTGCATCATTGGCGAAAGCCCGGTAAGCCTCATCATCATCCGGATCGGGCCGCTTGCGTCTCGATGCCGTCGGCGCTTCCGAGCCGATCCCGCCAACACCCCTCAGGGCCGCTAGTCCATCGAAAGACACTGGCCATGGGGCTTTTCGGGCCATCGCCGTCCGCCGGGACCTGAGGGCGGCCGCAGCCCGGGTGAGTTCGTGCGTCGGGCTGCGCACGTCCATTCCGGCGTCATGCAGCACCAGATCGCCGACGTCGACCAGATGGCCATCGAGCATGAGGGCTCGGACGGCTTCGGTCATATCGCAGCGGGACTGCCACCCGGCGGCCAAGCCCGAGGCCTCTAACCGGGCCTCGAAGCGGAGAATGGCGATCGTGAGCTGCTCGAGACGACCGGCGATGCTCTCCCACGGCAACTCCGGCACCGGAAGGGCGGGCGCGTCCAGACGCTCAAGATCGGTGAAGTTCATCGGATGGATCCGTCGCAAATATTTTGTTTCAGAGTTTCAGTCACTGGGACGTTGGTCACAGTAGTGGAGGACACGGTGTTCAAAGGCAGGCATTTTGACCGGTCGGTGATCCTGCTCTGCGTCCGGTGGTATCTGGCTTACAACCTCAGCCTCCGAAATTCGGAGGAGATGATGGCCAAGCGGGGGATCTCGGTCGATCACGCGACCATTCACAGATGGGTTGTCCGGTACTCGCCCGAACTTCTGAAGCGCTTCAATGCACGCAAGCGAGCCGTTACTGGCAGGTGGAACATCGACGAGACCTACATCAAGGTGCGCGGGCGTTGGACGTATCTCTACCGGGCCATCGACAACCATGGCGACACGGTCGAGTTCTGGTTCAGCGAACGACGTGACCTCATTGCTGCCAGACGGTTTCTGCGCACGACGCCGAAGCGCCACGGCCGACCCGAACGGATCGTCATCGACGGCAGCCAGACCAACCGGGAAGCCATCCTGTCGTGTGATGCCGAGAGCCGTCTTCAGGAGCGTTCTCGACGCAGGCTCAAGCCGATCAGGATCAGGCAGAGTCAATACCTCACGGATGTATTTGACAAGGCGTCTCGAGCTCGATGGGTGCATTTTTCTTATCCTCAGTTGGTTTTGCGGCAGGCGCTGTCCCCATATTGAGCGGCGGGACCTGGGGTTGATCGCGTCATCGCCTGACGAGAGGCTCGCCAGGTTTCCCTGGGGCAAGTGCGCGCAAGATGCCCGAGCCCACCGGCGAGTGGATCGACAGGGCTGGTTCTGCTATAGTGGACGGGCTCGGGTGACCCCGGAGCGAAGAGCAGGGCGTGAGGTTGCAACCCTGTCGCGCAGCATAGGACCGTCGCACCTCATTGGCGGCACCCGAGCACCCCTTCGGTGATCGTTGTTTCCAGTCGGCCACAAACCGCCGGTAAGCTTCTTCGGCCTGGCCGACCATCTCCCGCTCTGCCTCACGCACCGCCTTCTTGCTGTATGCGGCGGCGGATCCTCTTTGCCGGCCACCCCGGTGCGATCGATGCCCCGCTGCCAGTTCCAAGTGCCGCAGTTTCCACTGCAGCAGCGCCGGCCGGCTCCAGGTGTAATCTTCATCCTTGCTCAGCATATGCCAGACGATCACCGCCAGCTTGCGTGCCGTTGCCACCGCCGCGACGGACTTGCCGCGCTTGTTCCTGATGCGGATGAAGAAGGCCCGCAGGGGGCCTGGTACGCCGGAGATCACCCAGGCTGCCTCGACCAGCATCGAGCGGGCATGAGCCCGCCCCTGTTTGCTGATGCGCCTATGATAAGCGGGCTTGTCGCCTGATTGCCGCACCTTCGGATTGAGGCCGAAGTAGCTCACCAGCTTTTGCGGCGAGGAGAAGCGTTTGATGTCGCCGATCGCTGCCAGGACGCTCATAGCCACCGTGGCATTCACCCCCGTGATCGTCATCAGCCGTCTGTCCTGCGGATCATCGAGCGCCTTCTGGGCGAGGCTCTTGTCCAGCTCCGCGAGCTCGGTCCCAAGCCGATCCAGCTCACCGGCATGGCGCAGGATCACCCGGCGCTGATCCTCTGCGAGCGGAAGGGCCTCTAGCCAGGCCCTTCCGCGTTTCGCGAACAGGCTGCCTTGATAGGGTGGGATCAGGTGAGCGTGCAGAACCGCGTGGATCCGGTTCTTGAGGCGGGTCATCTGCGCGACCAGCTGGGTGCGTTCGGCCGTGACACGGCGGCGGGCCTCGGTCTCCTCGTCCGGCATCCAGACCTCAGGCAGGAACCCGCTGGCATGGAGCTTCGCCAGCACGCGAGCATCGATCCTGTCGGTCTTGACCTTGGCCCAGGCGATCGCCCGCACCAGGTTGGAGTTGGCAATCACCACCCGCGCCACGAAGGGCGACAGCAGGCGCACGATGGCGCTGGTGTTGCCGGTCGCCTCCAGCACGACCTCGTCGTCCGGCCTCAGCGACCCGGCAAAGCGCAACAGGCGGCTGCGTTCGAGATCGACCTTGCCGGCATCCCGGATAACTCCCTTCTCCAGGATTGCCACCTGGGCAAAGGACCGATGAACATCGAGAGCAATGATCCTCATCTCCGGCTCCTGTAGCTTAAGCAACTTCGGGAGCCAGTGGGCCACACGACAACTACGGATCCGCGCTCGCATAAGGCGCGGCGATCAGGGTGGAAGTTGAGCGGCGATCAGAATGAGAGGTGACGGTGCGATCCGTACGGATCGCACCGTCTGGCCGTCGCGGCCGACCGGGTAAGGAACAGGCTTCTTCACGACCAA
>NZ_JAMXFI010000019.1:0-92805 GCF_025460875.1 Microvirga yunnanensis | reverse complement strand
CCGGGTCCGACCGATGCGCTAACCCAGCCGGGCACGAATGACCATCACCCCTGCCAGGGTCAGAGCCGCGAAGGCGGCTCCCGCCAGAAACGTGCCCTGGGGTCCGACGCTGTCCCAGAGCGCTCCGGCAAGGACGCTCGCCAGCAGCAGCGCCACCCCGGTGACCAGGTTGAACATGCCAAAGGCCGTGCCGCGCAGTTCCGCCGGGGCCGCTTCCGCCACCAGGGTGGCGAGCAGGCCCTGGGTGAACCCCATATGCAGCCCCCAGAGCGCGACGCCGATCCCCAGAGCTCCCAGTCCGGACGCGAAGGCCAGGACCAGATCGGCCGCCACCAGCAGCAGCAGCCCGACGACCAGGAGCGTCACGCGGTCCATGCGGTCGGCCAGCACCCCGACCGGATAGGCCGATAGGGAATAGGCCATGCCCATGATGACCAGCACGAGGGGAACGAGCGCCACCGGCAAGCCCACCGACTGGGCCCGGAGCAGCAAAAAGGCCTCGCTGAACCGCGCCAGGGTGAACACGGCGGCCACCGCCACCACCCACCAGTACATGGCACCCAGCCGGCGAAGCTCGCTCCGGCTCAAGGGCATGCGCACCCGGCGCAGCCCTGGCGGGCGCTCCGGCTCCCTGACCCCGATCAGCAGCACGGCCACGGCCAGAACGGCCGGCACGACAGCGATCCAGAACACGGTCTGGAAATGATCGGCTGTCAGCCACATCAGCCCGATGGCCAGCAATGGCCCCGTGAAGGCCCCGATGGTGTCGAGGGACTGGCGCAGCCCGAAGCTCGCCCCGCGCAGGTGCGGCGGCGCGATGTCGGCCACCAGGGCATCCGCGGCGCGCCGCGGATGCCCTTGCCGATCCGGTCGAGGAAGCGCGCCGCGACGAGGCCGTCGATCCCGGGCGTCATCGGGAAGATCGGTTTGGTGAGCGCCCCGAGCCCGTAGCCGAGAACCGCCAGGAGCTTGCGCCGGCCGAGCCAGTCGCTGAGGGCGCCAGAGAAGATCTTGGTGATGGAGGCGGTGGATTCGGCAATGCCCTCGATGATCCCGACCGCAAGCGCCGAGGCGCCGAGCACGGACACCATGTAGACAGGCAGCAGGGCGTGGATCATCTCGGACGAGATGTCCATCAGCATCGACACGAAGCCGAGAGCCCAGACGCCTGTCGGAATCCTCTGGCGGGTTGCGCGGTGGGGGCCCTCGTCGACTGTCATTTCCAAGTGCCCCTGTCGGTTCAAGCTGAGCGTTTCACAGAGGCTGTTAGGAAGTCTGCCGTCGCCTGTCCAGGTGGACCATCCAGGTGGACCATCCAGGTGGACCGGGCGTTCGAACGCCCGGCCGCGGCCCTTCCGCCGCATCTTGTCCCGAGACCGGGCATCGTGTCCCGAGACCGGCCCGAAACGGTCGGACCTCAGGTCGGGCCCTTCGCCGGTCTGCGGGGCCGCCTGGTCTTGGCCGGGGCTTCGGATGCGGCCTCAAGGGCCTCGACCGCTGCGACGGGGGGCGCCTCCTCGACCGTCGCGTCCGAGCGGTCCGATGCGGCGTCGGATGACCGGCCCTCGGCCTGGAGGGCCCGTTCTGCCTCCAGCCAATGGTCCTCGGGATTGCCGCTCCGGCCCTGGCGCTCCCAGATCTCGTAGGCTCTCGTGCGAATCCTCTCCTCGCGATGATCCATGCTTGGCCTCCTGGGGCAGTGGCTTCGAGACTGTCGAATGTGGGACGCCGCCTCCCGGCGACAACGGCCCTTGACTTGCGCAATGCTGCCGCGCCCCTGCATGGGCCTTGCGGATGTACGCGATCCGGCATGCCGCCTCAGGCGACGCCGTCAGCCTCGACCCCTCTCAGGAAACGGGAGATCACACCGGCCAGGAGCCTCTCGTCCTCCCGATGGGGCACGTGCCCGGCTCCGGGAAGGATGCAGGCCGTGCCGCGCCCGGCCGCGATACGGCGGGGATGTTCGGCGGATCCGTACTCGTCGCGCTCCCCGTGAACGGCCAGCACCGGGCAGCGGACCCCTGCCAGGGCCTCGTTCAGGGACCAATGGGCGAAATCGGGCGACAGCCAGGTGCCGATCCAGGCCTCGACGGCCCAGAGGGCCTTGTCGCCGTGGTATCGCGCCAGGCGCGCACGATGGGCCGGATCCTGGAAGTCGCGCTGCGCGACGCGGATGCCCGCGAGGGTTCTGTCCACGACGAAGGCCTGGGCGGCGACCGTGACGAGCGCGCGGCAGCGGGCGGGACAGCAGGCGGCCGTCTCGACGGCCATGCCGCCCCCGACGCTGTGGCCGCAGGCGATGAAGTCCTGCACGTCGAGCTGCTCGCACACCCGTGGGACGACGTGCTGCGCCTCCCGGGCGACGAAATCGAACGGCAGCCGCCCCGGATAGGGATCTGACCGGCCGAAGCCGAGACGGTCATAGGCGATCACCCGCCGGCCGGTCGCGGCCGCGAGAGCCCTCGGGAAACTGCGCCACAGCTCGACGCAGCCGAGGGAATCGTGCAGCAGCAGGATCGGCGCGTGCGTCGCAGGAGCCTCCGGCGTCCAGATCCTGGCGAAGAGGCTGCCCCCGTCGACCGGAATCCGGGTGTCCTGCTCGTTGATCGTGACCGGCGGGCTATCGGGCATGGCGGCGTTCGGCCTTGTCTCGTTCGGGGACGGCTTACCGCGCCCGACGACATGCGGCAACGCCCGGACGGAGCGGCGCCCGCGCCCCCTATGCGTTGTCACCGTGAATGGCCGCGATCACCGCATCCGTGACCTGACGGGTCGTGGCCTGGCCGCCGAGATCCGGCGTATGCAGCGAGGGATCGGCCGTCGCCCGCTCGATCGCCCGCATGAGGCGCTCGGCGGCCGGCTTCTCGCCGAGATGCTCCAGCATCATGGTGGCCGTCCAGAACGTGCCGACCGGATTGGCGATGCCCTTGCCGGTGATGTCGAAGGCGGAGCCGTGGATGGGCTCGAACATCGACGGGAAATTCCTCTCCGGGTTGAGGTTCGCCGTGGGCGCGATGCCGAGGGAGCCGGCGAGCGCCGCAGCCAGATCCGACAGAATGTCCGCATGCAGGTTGGTGGCCACGATGGTGTCGAGACTCTGGGGCTTGAGGGTCATGCGCATGGTCATGGCGTCGACCAGCATCTTGTCCCAGGTCACGTCCGGGAAGTCCCGCGCCACCTCGGCGGCGATCTCGTCCCACATGACCATGCCGTGGCGCTGGGCGTTCGATTTCGTCACCACCGTCAGGAGCTTGCGCGGCCGCGACTGCGCGAGCCTGAAGGCATAGCGCATGATGCGGGTGACGCCGGCCCGGGTGAAGATCGACACCTCCGTGGCCACCTCCTCCGGCAGCCCCCGGTGCGAGCGGCCGCCCTGGCCGGCGTACTCGCCCTCGGAGTTCTCGCGCACGATCACCCAGTCGAGATCCCTCGCGGCCACGTTGCGCAGAGGCCCTTCGATCCCCGGAAGGATGCGTGTCGGGCGCACGTTCGCGTATTGATCGAACGGCTGGCAGATCGCCAGGCGCAGGCCCCACAGGGTGACGTGATCGGGAACGTCCGGCGCGCCCACGGCGCCGAAATAGATCGCATCGAAGCCTTTGAGCGTCTCGCGGCCGTTCTCCGGCATCATGACGCCATGAGCCTTGTAGTAGTCCGAGCCCCAGTCGAAGGTCTCGACATCGAGCCGGAAGCTCCCGTCGCGGGCCGCGAGGGCGTGAAGGACCTCGACGCCGGCCGCGATGACTTCCTTGCCGATTCCATCGCCCGGGATGGCGGCGATCTTGTAGCTGTTCATGATGGCACCTGGTGTTGTCGGCCGCCGGACGGGCGGCGGCCGAGGATCGTGTCGGGTTCGATTAGCCGAGCGCCTCGGCCACGGCCTTGCCGGTGGTCTCGGTTCCGGCATTCCCGCCGAGATCGCGGGTGCGCAGGGTCCGCTCGCTCAGGACGTCCTCGATGGCCTGGACGATGGCGGCGGCCGCTTCGGTTTCGCCGAGATGCTCCAGCATCATGGCGCCGGCCCAGATCTGGCCGATGGGGTTGGCGACACCCTGCCCGGCGATGTCGGGTGCCGAGCCGTGGACCGGCTCGAAGAGCGACGGGAAGTCGCTGTTCGGATTGATGTTGCCCGAGGGCGCGATGCCGATGGTGCCCGTGCAGGCGGGCCCGAGATCGGACAGGATGTCGCCGAACAGGTTCGACGCGACGACCACGTCGAACCAGTCGGGATGCAGCACGAAATGGGCGGTCAGGATGTCGATGTGGTACTTGTCCCAGGTCACGTCCGGATAGCGCTTGGCCATCTCCTCCACGCGCTCGTCCCAGTAGGGCATGGTGATCGAGATGCCGTTCGACTTGGTGGCCGAGGTCAGGTGCTTCTTGGGCCGCTTCTGCGCGAGGTCGAAGGCGAATTGCAGCACACGGTCGACGCCGATGCGCGTCATCACGGTTTCCTGGATGACGACCTCGCGGTCGGTGCCGGGAAACATCTTGCCGCCGATGGACGAATACTCGCCCTCGGTGTTCTCGCGCACCACCCAGAAGTCGATGTCGCCGGGCTTGCGGTTGGCGAGCGGTGTCGGCACGCCCGGCATCAGCCGCACGGGCCGCAGGTTGATGTACTGGTCGAACTCGCGCCGGAACTGCAGCAGCGACCCCCAGAGCGAGACGTGGTCCGGGATCTTCTCCGGCCAGCCGACCGCTCCGAAGAAGATGGCATCATGCGAGCCGATCTGCTCCTTCCAGTCCTCGGGCAGCATGCGGCCGTGCTTGGCGTAGTAGTCGTAGGATGAGAAGTCGAAATGATCGAGTTGCAGGTCGAAGCCGAATTTCTTGGCCGCGGCCTCCAGGACGCGCACGCCCTCGGGGGTGGTTTCCTTGCCGATGCCGTCGCCGGGAATGACGGCGAGCCGATAGCGCTTCTTGTGATCCGATGCCATGTGAAAATCCGTGTGAAGATCCGTTCGTCTGTCATGAAGGCCTGGGGCGGTCGTGGACCCGTCCGGCACGCGCATCCGCCCCCGGGTGTTACTGTCCCGTAACGCCCGAGGCCTTGATGACGGGAACCCATTTGTCAATCTCGGCGCTGACGAGCTTGGCGAGCGCCTCCGGCGTCTGGCCCGCCTCGTCAGGGAGTTCGGCGCCGAGATCGAGCAGGCGCTTGCGCGTGGTCTCGTCCTGGAGGGCGGCCCTGGCGGCGGCGTTCAGCTTCGTGACGATCTCCTTGGGCGTTCCCTTGGGGGCGAAGAGCGCGTTCCAGCCGGTCGCCTGGAATTGCGGCAGCCCCTGTTCGGCCGATGTCGGCACGTCCGGGATGACCGGGAGGCGGTTGGGAACCGCGACCACGAGGCCGTTCGCCTCCTTCGCCTGCACGGTCGGCACGATGGCAACCGTCTGATCGCAGACGTAATCGACCTGGCCGCCGAGCAGTGCGTTCAGGGCCGGGCCCGAGCCGCGGAACGGCACGTGCTGCGGCTTGACGCCGAGCAGGGATTCCAGGAACAGACAGGTCAGATGCGAGGTCGAGCCGACGCCGCCCGAACCGTAGTTCATCTTGGGCGCGTTCGCCTTCAGATAGGCGATGAATTCCTTGAAGTCCTTGACCGGCAGGTCCTTCTTGGCGACCACGAGCATCGGTGTGGCGGCCGAGTTCATGATCGGCTCGAAATCGACGCGCGGATCGTAGGCCAGCTTGGGATAGAGTCCGACGCTCGCCGCCTGCGTGCCGAGATTGCCCATCAGGATCGTGTACCCGTCCGGTTCGGCCTTTGATACGCGGGTCACGCCGACGGTGCCTCCTGCGCCGGTGACGTTCTCGACCACGAGCTGCTGGCCGAGCGTGCGACCCATGTGGTCGGCCATGAGGCGGGCCACCACGTCGGTCGTGCCGCCGGCGGAAAACGGAACCACCAGGGTGATCGGCCGTGTCGGGTAGGTTCCCTGCGCCTGTGCGGCTGTCGCGACGAAGCCCAAGGCGAGTGCGGCGGTCAAGAGAGCTTTCTTCATCGACGTGTCCTTCCCTCAACGATTTTTGGGCGACGGCGGGCGCGTCTCGCCGCCCTTGGTCCGAGATTTATGCATCTCGTGGCCCTGTCCATCTGCCCCTGAATGCCCCTGCCTCACACGAGCGTGGTTGGCTTTCTCGGTTGCGTTTAAGCTTCCATGGAAGTTGGCATGCAAGAACAGTGATCGCGACATGGCCTGTTTGTCAAGCATCCATTCATTCTTGTATGGAAGGTCGCAGGGACGCATGTTGAGGCGGGAGGCCCCATGGCGAGCAAGGTGAAGCAGGTGCGGACGGCCGAGACCGTGAGGAAGCCGTCGCTGGTGGAGGACGCCTACAGGGCGCTCAAGGACGCGATCCGCGACAACGTCTTCCCGCCCGGCTACCAGGGCTCCGAGCAGGAGATCGCCCTGCGGCTCGGCATGAGCCGGACCCCGGTGCACGAGGCCATCATCCGCCTGCAGGAGGACGGCCTCGTCCGCGTGCTCTCCAAGCGGGGCGTGCAGGTCTGTCCGCTCTCCCCGGACGACATTCGGGAGATCTACGACGTGGTCATCGCCATCGAGGCCCGCGCGGCGGAGCTTCTCGCCGCTCTGCCCCTCGAGGCACGAAGCCAGGTCGCCAAGGAGCTCGAGGAGGCGACCGCGCGCATGGAACAGGCCCTTCGCAGGGACGATCTTCATGCCTGGGCGGCGGCCGACGACCAGTTTCATCGCCTTCTTGTGGAGCGGTGCGGCAACAGCCGCATCCTTCGGATCGCCCAGACCATCACCGACCAGGCCCACCGGGCCCGGATGCTCACCCTCAGGCTCCGGTCGAAGCCGACCGGATCGGCCGCCGCCCACAGGGCCATGGCCGAGGCGATCCGGACAGGCCAAGTGGCCGAGGCCCATCACCAGGCCCGCCAGCACCGGATCGACGCCCGGGACGAGCTTCTCCCGCTGATCGCGAGCGTCGGCATCAAGCACCTGTGAGGCGCGCGACGAGGATCATTCGGCCAGTTCGCGCATGACCTTGATCAGGTCCGACTTGCCCTCGAACCCGATGCCGGGCAGCTCCGGCATGACGATGTGGCCGTTCTCCACCCGCACGCTGTCCGGGAAGCCGCCATAGGGCTGGAACAGGTCCGGATAGCTCTCGTTGCCGCCGAGCCCGAGACCGGCCGCGATGTTGAGCGACATCTGGTGACCGCCGTGTGGAATGCACCGGGACGGCGACCAGCCGAACTGCTCGAGCGCGTCGAGGGTGCGCAGATACTCCACCAGCCCATAGGACAGGGCGCAGTCGAACTGAAGCCAGTCGCGGTCCGGCCGCATGCCGCCGTAGCGCAGGAGATTGCGGGCGTCCTGATGCGAGAACAGGTTCTCGCCGGTCGCCATGGGGCCGGGATAGAACTCGGACAGCGCCGCCTGGAGCGCGTAGTCGAGGGGATCCCCGGCCTCCTCGTACCAGAACAGCGGGTAGTGGCGCAGCATCTTGGCGTAGGCGATCGCGGTCTCGAGATCGAAGCGTCCGTTCGCATCGACCGCGAGCTGCGCCTGGGATCCGATCTCGGCGAGCACGGCCTCGATCCGGCGCTGGTCCTCGGCGATCGAGGCGCCGCCGATCTTCATCTTCACGACGTTGTAGCCGCGGTCGAGATAGCTGCGCATCTCGGCCCGCAGGGCACCGTCGTCCTTGCCCGGATAATAGTAGCCGCCGGCGGCATAGACGAAGACCCGCGGATCGGCCTCGCGGCCCTTGCGCTCGGCCAGCAGGCGGAAGAGCGGCTTGCCGGCGATCTTGGCGGTGGCGTCCCAGATCGCCATGTCGAGGGTGCCGACCGCCACCGAGCGCTCGCCGTGCCCGCCGGGCTTCTCGTTCTTCATCATCGTGGCCCAGATCTTGTGAGGATCCAGGTTGTCGCCGCTCTCGTCGCGCAGGCTCTCAGGAGCAGCCTCGAGGATCCGGTCGCGGAAGCGCTCGCGGATGAGGCCGCCCTGGCCGTAGCGGCCGTTCGAGTTGAAGCCGTAGCCGACGACGCGGCGGCCGTCGCGCACCACGTCGGTCACCACGGCGACAAGGCTCGTCGTCATCTTGGTGAAGTCGATATAGGCGTTACGGATCGGCGAGGCGATCGGTTGGGTGATTTCGCGGACGTCGATGATGCGCATGGACAACCTTCTCGCGTTTGGAGGATGCGGATTGGCGGTCTTCATACGCCTGGACAGGGCCGGCGGGCCAATGCCAAGATCGGGTCGCGTTATGCGTGATCGGCATCGACATGGACCTGACCTGGCTCGAGGATTTCCTGGCTCTGGCGGAGCAGAAGAACTTTTCGCGGGCCGCCGAGGCCCGCAACGTGTCGCAGCCGGCCTTCAGCCGTCGCATTCGTGCGCTCGAGGATTGGATCGGCACGCCCCTGTTCATGCGGGCGACCCAGGGGGCAAGCCTGACGCGGGCCGGGCTCCACTTCCGCCCCCTGGCCGAGGATCTGATGCGCAATCTGCATCGCGCGAGACGCGAGACGCGTTCCGCGGGCGAGCGCGAGACGGGATCGCTGGCGATTGCCGCGACGCACGCCCTGTCCTTCACCTTCTTCCCGGGCTGGATCCGCCGGCACATGCAGGTCGAGGCGCTCGGCACGCTCAACCTGATCTCGGACAGCCTGGAGGCCTGCGAGCAGATCATGCTCGGCGGCGAGGTGCATTTCCTGCTCTGCCACGCCCATGCGGATGCGCCGACGCGCTTCGACGCCAGCCGCTTCGAGAGCATCCGCGCAGGCGAGGATCTCCTGGTCCCGGTCTGCGCGCCCGATGCGGACGGCAGGCCCCTCTGGCCCCTTCCCGGCAGGACCGGGAGGCGGGCGCGGCTCCTCGCCTACAGCTCCGCGTCCGGGCTCGGCCGCATCCTGGCGGCGCATCCGGTCGGGAGCGCCGAAGCGGCGGGGCTCGAAAGCGCTTTCACCTCGCATCTGGCCGCCACCCTGATGTCCATGGCCCGCGAGGGACACGGCGTCGCCTGGCTCCCGCTCGGGCTCGCCGAGGAGGATCTGGCGCGTCGGCGGCTGGTGCGGGCCGGACCCGAGCGGTTCGACATCCCGGTCGAGATCCGTCTGTTCCGGTCGCCCGACTGCCGCAACCACGCCGCGGACGAACTGTGGAGGCGTATTCTCGAACAGCCGAGCGGCCCGATGTGACCGGTCGTGAAGAGGCGATGCGCGCGAGGGACAGGGTTTCAGCCGTAGACCCGCCAGTCCTGCGCCGGCGCCACGTCGAACGGCAGGTCCTGGTCCTCGCTCGCGAGCGCCCGGATCTTGTCCTCGACCAGGTCGGCCAGGACGCTTCTCGGAGTGGCGGCTCGCACTTCGCTGACGGCCTCCCGGATCTGCTTCAGATCCCGGGGCGACAGCCTCGCCTGTCCTGACCCCTTGAGTTCCTGATTCGACGTCATGGACGATCCTCCGGCAGGGCCGACATGGCAATGAACGGGTACGCTTGCGGAGATCAGCCTAGGCGTGGCCGTTTGCTCGACGCATTGCGGGAGAATGACAATTCCGTAATGCGGCCGGCCGGGCTGTTCGGGAGCCGGGTCCGGGTGCCCGTGCCGGGGATCGGGTCTTCGTTCGCCTCAGGCGGCAGGCGTCAGATCGCCGAGAAGCGTCGGGATCAGCTCCGAGACCGTGGGGTGGATCGGCACCGCCCATTGCAGGGTCGGGTAGTCGGCGCCGGCATTCATCATGTCGAGGATGCCGTGGATCGCCTCGTCGCCGCCGGTTCCGAGAATGGCCGCGCCGAGGATCCTCTTCGTATCGGCGTCGGCGACGATCTTCATGAAGCCTTTGGTCTCGTCCTTCTCGACCGCGCGACCGACCCGGGTCATGGGACGCTTGGATACGAGGAGCGGGCGGCCGGTCCTGCGCGCCTCCGTTTCCGTCATGCCGACCCGGCCGAGGGGCGGATCGATGTAGAGCGCATAGCCCAGGAGCCGGTCGCTCACCCGCCGCGAGGCCCTGTCGAGCAGATTGGCCGCGACGATCTCGTAATCGTTGTAGGCCGTGTGGGTGAACGCCCCGCGGCCGTTGCAGTCGCCGAGCGCCCAGATGCCGGGAACGCTGGTCGCCAGCGTGTCGTCGACGACGATCGTGCCGCGCGCATCGACGGCGACTCCCGCCCGGTCGAGGCCGAGATCGTCCGTGTTCGGCCGGCGCCCGACGGCGAGCAGCACGTGCGAGCCCACCACGAACGGCTCGCCGGACGTGCAGTCGACATCGACCGCCACGCCGTCCGCATGGGGCTTGAACCCGATGCAGCTAGCGTTGGTGCGCACCGTGATCCCCTCGCCGGTCAGGATGTCCCGGATGGCCTCCGAGACGTCCTCGTCCTCGCGGGCGATCAGCCGCGGCCCTTTCTCGACAATGGTCACCTGCGCGCCGAACCGCCGGTACATCTGGGCGAATTCGAGCCCGATATAGCTGCCGCCCACCACCACGAGATGGCGCGGAAGCGTCTCGAGCTTCAGGATCGACGTGTTGGTGAGGTGGGAGACCGTGTCGACGCCCGGCATGTCGGGAATGCTCGCGCGGCCGCCCACGTTGAGGAAGATGCGCGGCGCCTGCAGGAGCCGGTCGCCCACGCGGATCGTATCGGGGCCCTCGAAACGCGCGTGACCTTCGATCACGGTGAGTCCGTCCATGCCGCGCAGCCAGGTTTCGATATTCGTGCGGGCATTCGTCGAGACCGTATCGGCCCGGGCCCTGACGCGCTTCATGTCGATGGCGATGGGGCTTGCGATGGACACGCCGAATTCGGCACCGCGGCGGGCGAGATGCGCCGCATAGGCGCTCGCCACCAGGGTCTTGGTCGGCATGCACCCGGTATTGACGCAGGTGCCGCCGAACAGCTTGCGCTCGATGATGGCGACCTTCATGCCGGCTTTGGCCAGTCGTCCCGCAAGCGACGGCCCGGCCTGGCCGGCGCCGACCACGATGGCATCGAACGATTCGGTCATGGTATCGCTCCTACGATCAGGACCGCTCCGAGGATCGCGACGGCATCCTCGATGAGGGCGGCGGGACGATCCCTGCCGAAGGCGGCCGCAAGGCGCGCCCGGCCTTCCGCCCCTCCGAGGGTGCCGATGATCCCGCCCACGGCTCCCACCACGAACCCGCCGAGGAAGGAGCCGCCCTGCGCGGCGATCGCCGCGCCGCACAGGCCGCCGACGATGATCCGGGTCGCGAAGGGAAGCGGGGTCTTGCGGCTCGGCGTGGTGGGAAGCTGGTCGCCGATCAGCTCGCCGATGGCGAGAACCGTCATGATCCATGGCGTGAAGCGATAGCCCAGGAAGGCCAGCCAGGTCCCCTCGAGGTTGAGGAGGCCGAAGGAGGCCGCCCAGCTGACGGCCGCGGGAGCCGTCATGGCCCGCAGGCCGGCGATCACGCCGATCAGGAGCGCCAACACGTAAACGACCATCGCTGTCCCCTGCACTTTGCTCAAGCTTGCCCGCGGACGAGGCCTTTTTCAATCCCGGGCTGGCAGCGCCTGCGACGGGCGCGGCCTCGTCCGTGGCGGCTAAAGCAGGTCAGCGCGCGAGCGGCAGAAGAGCCCTCACGCGGGAATCGCGCAGCCAGAGGCCGGCCCAGAGCGCAATCCCGAGATAGACGCCGAACAGCGTATGGCTGAACAGCGGGCTGCCGATGCGCAGATGGGTGGCCACGGCGCCGCCGAGATAGGCGGTGATCAGGACCGCGCCCAGGACAGAGGTGCGCGGATGGGCGTGGAGCAGGGCGGAGGCGAGGAGCACGACGCCGAGCGCGCGCCAGAGAGCGGGATCGGCCGGCCAGCCGAGCGGGATCACCGTGTCGATCACCACCTGAAGCGGCACCAGCTTGATCCCTCCGTCGAAGAGCAGGAACAGGATGACGAGCCCGCTCAGGGCTCGCCCGGTCCAGATCGCCGCACCGATTCGGGTGCTGGTGGATGCCGCCGGCGTGTCGGACATCGCGGTCATGGGGTCTCTCCTTCCCGATGGCTCAGGCCGATGCCGGGGCGCTCATGGCCTCCTGGGCCGCCGCGAGATCCATCCACATCACTTCCCAGATGTGACCGTCCGGATCCTCGAAGCTGCGGCCATACATGAAGCCGTAATCCTGCTTGGGCGCGGGATCGGCCCTGCCGCCGGCGGCCGCAGCCTTGGCAAGCGTTCCGTCGACCTGGTCGCGGCTGTCGGCCGACAGGCAGATCAGCACTTCGGAGGTTTCCCGGGCGTCGGCGATCCTCTTGGGCGTAAACTGGCGGAACTTGTCGTGGGTCAGGAGCATCGCATGGATCGTCTCCGAGAAGACCATGCAGGCGGCGGTGTGATCGGTGAACTGCTCGTTCTTCACTGCGCCCAGAGCCTCGTAGAACGCAATGGACTTGGACAGGTCGGCAACGGGCAGGTTCACGAAGATCATTTTGGGCATCGGTCTCTCCCTCAAGCTTGTGGTTTGACAGTCATTCCATGGAAAGTTATAAATAGCAACTATGAAGTTAGAAAAAATAACTGAACCTGTGAACAGCCGCCCCCGGCGCCGTTACGACGACGCCTGTGCGACCGCCCATGCCCTCGATCTGGTGGGGGAGCGCTGGGCTCTGCTGGTGATGCGGGAGCTGATGCTGGGGCCGAAGCGCTTCGGGGACCTGCGCGAGAGCCTGCCCGGCATCAGCGCCAACGTCCTCACCCAGCGCCTGGAGGGACTGGAAGCGTCCGGCATCCTCGTGCGACGCCGGCTGCCTCCGCCCGCGGCCGTGCAGGTCTACGAGCTGACGGAATGGGGCTACGAGAGCGAGCCGATCTTTCAGGCCCTCGGCCGCTGGGCCGCGCGCTCTCCGTCGCACGATCCCACCCTGCCGTTCAGCACGGCATCGCTGGTGCTGTCCATGAGGACCATGTTCGATGCCGGGCGGGCCGGCGGCCTGGACGCCCGGATCGGCCTTCGCGTCGGCGAGGAGACCTTCCTGGCCCGCCTGGCGGAGGGCCGCTTCGCGATCACCCACGGCTCCCTCGACGAAGCCGACGTGATCCTGTCGGGAATTCCGCCGGTCCTGGCCGGCGCGATCTATGGCGGCCAGACGCTGGAAGCCCTCGAACAAGTCGGCGCGCTCCAGGTCGAAGGCGACCGCGCCCTCGCCGATCGTTTCGTGAGCCTGTTCCCGCTCCCGACGAAGGCGTCGAGGCCCGCCTGAGGGATGTCGGGCGGGCGATGGCCGTCCCTATCGCAGGGTCTCGTCGAACAAGGTGGTGAGCCGTTTCCAGTGCCGCTCGGCCCCGCCTTCGTCATAGACGCTGTGGTCGGACACCGCCCAGCCATGGGCCATGCCGACATAGTTCTCGATGATGTGGTCGATCTCCGCCCGGCGCAAAGCCTCGGCCAGCAGGGCCGATTGCTCCGGCGGGAAGCTGCCGTCGACCCCCGCGCTGCCCACATAGACGCGCCCCGTGATCGTCGCCACATGACGGTGCGGGCTGTCGGGCGCATCGCTGGCCAGCCGTCCGCCGTGGAAGCTCGCGGCGGCGGCGATGCGGTCGGGATAGGCGGCGGCCGCATGGAGAGCACGGCTCCCGCCCATGCAATAGCCGACCGTGCCGATTCGGCCTGTCGCCCCGGCCTCCGTCAGGGCATCGATGAACGCCGCCGAATCGCGCCGGGTCATGTCCTGGCTCGTGCCCTCGATCATGTTCCGCAGGGCGCTGCGGGAAGGCTCTTCGGAAAAGGCCGTCCTGGCATCGAAGGGGCCGTAATCGCCGAAGCGGTAGAAGAGGTCGGGAACGAGAACCGCATAGCCCTCAGCGGCGAGACGCTCGGCCATGGCGTCGAGGGCGGGACGGGGTCCGAAGGCATCCATGTAGAGAATGACGCCCGCGGCGGTCGGATGGTCCGGGCGGAACAGCCCGGCCCGGGCGGTTCCGTCTTCCGTTCGAATCGAAATATCCTGCTTGGCCAAGATCCTCTCCTCGTGTCTACGCCGCCTGTCGGAACCCTCGCCGGAAGCGGGCGTTTCCTGGCCTCTCCTATGAGGGCAGAGGCGCGTCCTTTCAAATGCGGTCACGCCTGCCGGGGTGCCAGGGCATCGATGATGACTCCTTCGCCAGATTGCGGTCGCCGAGCGGTTGGAGAGCGCGACAGGGACAAGAGCTTGTCCCCTCTGGACGCCGCGCCGGAGGGCACCGGCCGCTTCCGCTATCTCGCGCTCGGCCCGCAGAAGGAAGCGGCCTCGGCAGAACGGGGAGCTGCGGCGAACACCTGAAGGATCAGGGGCCTCCGGCCAGCGATCCCACCACTGCCATGGTCAACTCGTCGAGATTGACGCGACCTTCGACGGTGATCGTCTCGGCGTCGCTGGACGTGACGCGCAGCCCCTGCTCGCCGGCCTCGGATTGGCGCTTCAGCTCGGCCACGATGGCGTCCCGCACCTGATCCTCGATATTCATCGCATCTGTCCTTTCGCCATGGCGATTCCTGCTGACGAACGTCGGGACGGATGACGCTGTTCCACGCCAGCGCTTCCACGTGGCGTTTACGACTTCCTCAGGCTCGCCTTCAGGGCGCTGAACGCCTGCGCGTCCATGGTGCCACGCTCGTTGTTGCAGGCCGAGCAGGCCAGCACGACATTGTCCCGATTGAGCGGACCGCCGAAGGATTTGGGAATTACGTGGTCCAGGGTCGCGAGATCGGGCGCACGCTTCACGCCCGGGCCCGGGCGCCGCGCGGGGATGCCGCAATACACGCAGCGGCCCGCGTCGCGGGCGAAGACGTCGTCGAAGAGCCTGATGCGTTGCGCTGTCTTCATGGCGATGGAATCGGCGTTCCTTTCGGGCGGTCTTTTCGTGTGGAACCGGAGGGGAAGCGGGGTGGTTGCTCCTGCAATCGAAGGAGCAACCGCCATGGTAGACACCCGCCGCAGGAACCGGAACCCATTCAATGACGACGACGGCTACGGCGACATGCCGCCGCGCGGTGCCGTCGGCTTCCGCGGCGAAGGTCGTGAATATCCGGGCGGCTACGGCGGCGACGCCGACGAGTTTGCCGGCGGCGTGATCGACGACGGGCGGGGCGGACCTCCGGACGACGAAGGGTTCGATCCCGGCTACGGCCGCGGCCGTTCCGGACTTGGCGCCTTCGGCTCACGTGATCCGAATGATGCCGAGGCGCGATCAGGTCGCGACGACGCGCCCTCCTCCGGGGCCCATCGCGGGCGCGGACCCAAGGGATACAAGCGTTCCGACGAGCGCATTCACGAGGATGTCTGCGAACGCCTGACCGCGGACCCCTTCATCGATGCCTCGGACGTCGAGGTTCTGGTGAAGGACGGCGAGATCACCCTCAACGGCACCGTCTCCAGCCGCGGCGTCAAGCGGCGCGCGGAAGATCTTGCGGAGCTGGCCTCAGGGGCTCTCCACGTTCAGAACAACCTGCGCGTGCAAGGGGCCTGAAGAGGGGCTTGAGGTCTTCGGGCCACGATCTGCCGTCCGAATCGTCACGGAACCTCGGGCGGCGGCATCGGATGAGTGATCGGCTTGTCCGATGCCGGCGGCTGCTCCGGCAGAGGTGAAGGAGCGCCGGGCGGCATGGGCGGCACAGGGGTCTCGGGCGGGATCGGCATGCTCGGCACCGGCTCGGTCGGGGGCGGCTTGGGATAGAATTCATCCGGCTGCGGATGAGAGCTGGCGCTGGTCACCTCGAAGGGTCTCCCTTGCAACATCCTGTCCCGTGTTCAACCGTCCAGTTGCGCGAAAGTTCTCCGACGGCGGCGCTCCGGTCGCCGTGACCCATCGTCATCAAGACGAAACCATAGGTGCAATCCCAGGCTTGACCTTACGTCCGTTTGAGGCCACCACGGCAGGGTGGAATCTCGGATTGGAAAAGCCATGCGCGTAGCCCCCTCCCTCGCCTTCCTGACGGCCGTCGTGGCGGGTTCGAGCATGGCTCAGGCGGCGGATCTGCTGTTCTCGCAGGAGCCCATTCAGGCCTCCTCGGGGTGGATCGTCACCGTGAAGGGCAACCTGCGGGTCGGCCCCTCCTATCCCGGTTCGGACGAGTTCAGCTTCATCGGCTATCCGTCCTTGAGCGTCCGCCGGGCAGGCACGGTCGAGCGCTTCAGTGCTCCCGACGACGGCCTGAGCTTCTCGTTCCTGGAAGAGTCGGCCTTCCGGATCGGCGTCGTTGGCCGCTTCGTGGGCGGACGCTATCTGCAGGACAACCGCGAGCTCTTCGGCCTGGAGAAGATCGACTGGGCGGTGGAGCCCGGCGTGTTCGTGGAATATTGGCCGCTCGAGTTCCTGCGCGCCCGCGCCGAGATCCGGCGCGGCTTCGGGGGTCACGAGGGATTCGTGGCCGATTTCGGCCTCGACGCGGTGCAGCGCTTCGGGGCGTCACGGTCTCGATCGGTCCTCGCCTCGCTCTCGGCGACTCCGAATTCACCCGCACCTATTTCGGCGTGACGCCCGTCGAGGCGGCACTGAACGGCCAGGTCACGCCCTATCGGCCGTCCGGCGGCATCACGTCGGTGGGCGCGACGGGCGCGATCAGCTACGACTGGTCGCAGCAATGGTCGACCACCGCGTTCGTCACCTACAAGCGTCTGGTCGGGGACGCGGCCGACAGCCCGATCGTCAAGAGCTTCGGCTCGGAGAATCAGTGGGGCTTCGGCCTGACCGCGTCCTATTCCTTCAGCTACGCGCCTTAACGACGTCGCCTGTCCCAAAAACGAAAGAGCCGCCTCGCGAGGGCGGCTCTTTTATCCGGTGAGGAAGTGTGTCGCTCAGGCCGCGAGGCCGACGGCGCCCGCCGTTTCGCCGCGATAGATGCAGCCTTCCGTGGAGCCGGGCATGCCGCGCCGGAGCTCGACTTCTTCGAGGTTCGGGAAGCGCGCCTTCACCAGTCTCCAGATATACGTGGTGACGTTCTCCAGGGACGCGATGCCGATCTCGGTGTTGAGATCGAGGTTGCCGTGATCGAGGCCCGAGCCGTGTTCGCCCTTGATCTCCTTGATGTAGTTCTCGACGTCGTAGAGATTGACCGGCCAGCCATAGACCTCGTCGACCGGACCGCCGAAAGTGAGCTTGACGATGAAGGTATGCCCGTGAAGTCCGGAATAGGGCGCCACCGAATGCGCGGCCTCGAACGTAAATTCGCAATATGTCTTCATCCACCCTGCTCCCGGTCTGTCTCGATTCCGGCCCACTGGCCTGGCGCTTGGACAAGTGACCTTGCGTAACATAGATGGTCCGGGTCGGCAAAGATCGGGGAGGTATTTTCTCTTATCGGTCCCCGGGCCGGCGACGCGCGATGCGAGCCTGCGGCAGGCTCCTCAGCCTTCGCGCCAGAACCGGTGAAGCCCGGCGATGTCGCCGCCGCACAGGAACGGGATGGCTTCCCTGATCCGTTCGAGCGGCCAGTCCCACCAGGCCATCTCCAGCAACATGGCGATCTCATCGTCGCAGAAGCGCTTCCTGGTCATCCGGGCGGGGTTGCCGACCACGATGGCATAAGGCTCGACGTCCCGGGTGACGACCGCCCGACTTCCCACGATGGCGCCGTGGCCGATCCGGACTCCCGGCATGATCATGGCCTCCGCTCCGATCCAGACGTCGCTTCCGACCACCGTGTCGCCGGCCGGCAGGAACGGGTCCTGCGGCGCGCCGAAGGCTTCGTCGCCGTTCATGTAGAAGAACGGAAAGGTCGAGATCCAGTCGCGACGATGCCCCTGGTTCCCATGCATCATGAAGGTCGCGCCGGTGGCGATCGAGCAGAAGCTGCCGATGATCAGCTTGTCGACTTCAGGCTCGTCGGGCTGCAGGTAGAGGGCGCAATCGTCGAAGGAATGCCCATGGTAATATCCGGAGTAATAGCTGTAGCGCCCGACGACGATGTGCGGATTGGTGACCTGCTCCGATAGGGGAATTCCTTGCAACGGCCTCTGGAAGAAATTCGTCATGCTGCCCCTCGTTCAACGCAAGGGTAGCACAAGGGAGCTAGCGCATCGTGCGGAAAAGTGGATCCGGTTTTCACTCGCGTGGCCGCTGGGTCCGCGCCGGACGATGCGCCGCTTCAAGAGTTGAGCATCGGACGAACATCCCGGCTGCCGGGCCGGGCGTCTCTCAGGCGACCTGGACCTTGTGCTTGAGGCCCTCCAGGGTGTGGACGAGCTCCCGCGCCGGCTTCGGGCGTCCGAAGTAATAGCCCTGCGCGTCGGTGCAGCCGGCGGCCTGGACCTGCCGCAGCTGGTCCTCCGTCTCGATGCCCTCGGCCACGGTCGGCATGCCCAGGCTGGCGCCCAGGTTGGCCACGGATTGCACGATGGCGAGGCAGTCCGCCCGCTGGGACATCTCCCGCACGAAGGACTGGTCGATCTTGATCTTGTCGAAGGGAAAGCTGCGCAGGTAGCTCAGGGACGAATAGCCGGTCCCGAAATCGTCCATGGCGATGCGGACGCCGAGCCGGCGCAGCTGATGAAGCGTGGAGACGGTCATCTCATTGTCCTGGAGCAGCACCGATTCGGTGATCTCCAGTTCCAGCCGCTTGGGAGCCAGCCCCGATACGGCCAGGGCCCGGCTGACGCTCTGCACGAGTCCCCGGTTCCTGAACTGGATCGGCGAGAGATTGACCGCGACATGAACGTCGCTCGGCCATGTCGCGGCCTCCTTGCAGGCCTCCTCCATGATCCAGTCGCCGAGGGGCAGGATGAGGCCGGTCTCCTCGATGACCGGGATGAACTCCGCCGGCGGAACGAGACCGCGCTCGGGATGGTGCCAACGCAGGAGCGCTTCAAAGCCGCCGATCTCGTTCCTCTGGATGTTGATCTGCGGCTGATAGAACAGCTCGAACTCGCCGTTGCCGACAGCCTTGCGCAGATCGACCTCCAGGGCACGGCGGGCCTGAAGCTGCTCGTCCATGTCCGGCTCGAAGAAGCGGAACGTCCCGCGGCCATCGGCCTTGGCGTGGTAGAGGGCCATGTCGGCGTGCTTCAGAATCTGGCTCGGCGTCATGTTCTTCTGCGCCAGGGCAATGCCGATGCTGGTGCCGATGAACAGTTCCTGGCCATTCACGCGGAAGGGCGCGCGCAGGGCCTCGACGATGCGCGCCGCGAGGGCGGCGCTTTCCTCCGGCCGGCGGATTCCCGTCTGGAGGATGGCGAACTCGTCGCCGCCGAACCGGGAGATCAGGCTTCGGACCTGACCTTCGCTCGCGGGAATGCAGGCGCGGAGGCGGTCCGCCACGGCTTTGAGGAGGTCGTCGCCCGTCTCGTGACCGAACGAATCGTTCACGTCCTTGAAATGATCCAGGTCGAGATAGGCCACCGAGACCGTGCGTCCGTTCGACTTCAAGCGCGTGAGGGCGTGCTCCAGCTCGTTGCGGAGAACCACGCGATTCGGAAGGCCCGTGAGCGCATCCTGATGGGCCAGGACATGCAGCTCCTCGTGGGCCCGCCCGAGCAGACGGTTGTGCTTGTCGAGCAGAAAGATCAGGACGACGCCGACGAGGATCAGGCTTGCCGCGATGCCGGAGAAGGCCCAATGCAGCCGGATCAGTTCCTGCTGATCCTTCTGAACGGTTTCCGAGCCATAGATGAGAACGGTCGAGGCGATTTGAGACAGGGTGCCGTCGAACGGTCGCAGTCCCTCGATCACCTTCTGGACATTGCCGGGCTGCTCCAGGTTCTGGATCAGCGGCTCCATGGCGTCGAGGGTGCTCTGCATGCGCCCGAGACTGGCCTGATGCTCGGGATCGCGCCGGAGCAGGGCGTGGAAGTCACCCTCGTTCAACATCTTCACCCTGCCGGCGAGAATATCGTAGCGCAGGGAGACCTCATCCTTGTCGACCCCGCTCCCGGGCCGGTCGAACTCCGAGAGGCGGTGCTCCAGTCGAACGAATTCGGTGGAGGCCTGACTGGCCTCCCAGGCAGGGTTGTAAACCGAGATCTGCTGCAAGGCACCCTGGCGTTGAACGACCAGCACCGAGATATAGATGCCGGCGATCAGGAAGCCGCCGATGACGATCGCGATAACCGTTTTGAAGGTGCGCAGAGACAAGTGCTGGGGCCTCCGAGGCCTGCCGACGGCCGCTACTTCACTTCGATCTTGGCGACCTGCCAAGCCGAGCGGGCGTAGTACGTCTGGCTCTTGAGCTCCGGATTGCTGTCATAGGGATAGACGATGAAAAGCGGGCCCTTGTCCCGTACGGACATGTACTCGCCATCGCGCTTGAGGGCGAGAATCACGTTGAACTTGGCAAAATCCGCCGTCGGAATCTCAGTGGCGTAATCGTTCAGCGCGACGACCGAGACGCGCTCGCCCTTCGCCTCCACCTGCTTCATCAGCTTGTCGAGGGACACGCCCTCGAACTTGACCTTGCCGTCATACCAGGGCGTCGTCGTCTCGATGGTGACGAGGCCGAGGGATTCCAGCATGGCCCGGTCGAACTGCGCCGTATTGTCCTTGTTGGTGACGCCGATCTTTCCCGTAATCGTGAGGATCGGCCGCTCCTTGGGAGTCGCGAGCGACGCGGCATACGCCGCACCGATGATTCCCAGGAACGCAACGAGCGTCCCCAGCAGGCCCGTTCTCATCTTGGCGCCAAGCATGCAGATCCCCCTACGGAAATTAATGTAAGCGATAGAAACACATAAAATTGATCGAAGTGTTACACAACTCAACCTCGGAAGTAAAAGCGGCGAATGCGCCGGTGTTATTTTGTAATGGTTATCTGAACGTAGCGGCAGGAGATGATTCGCCGTGCCGACAAAGAAAAACCGCCCCGCATGGTCGTGCGAGGCGGCTTGAGGACGGCCGTCCTATTCGACGTGAGGGCAGAGCTCGCCTAGAGCGGCTTCAGGCCTGCCTCGATCTGCGCCCGGCGCGGCTCTAGGAAGGGCGGCAGGGCCAGGCTCTCACCCAGCTTGTCCATGGGCTCGTCCGTGGCGAAGCCCGGACCGTCCGTGGCGATTTCGAACAGGATCCCGTTCGGCTCCCGGAAGTAGAGACTCCGGAAGTAATAGCGATCGACCGGACCGCTGGAGGGTGCCCTGAGGGATTGCAGCCGCTCCCAGCACTCCTGATAGGTCTGCTCATTGGGCGTCCGGAAGGCGACGTGGTGCACGCCCCCCGCCCCCGGACGGGCCGGGGACAGACCGGGCTCCACCGCAACGTGCAGCTCTGCGGCCGGACCGCCCTGGCCCATCTCGAACACATGGACCGGCGTGTCGCCGACCCGGTATTCCCGCGCGGCGCGCATGTCCATGGCCTCGGTCAGCACACGGGCCGTCCGGTCGAGCTTCGGCACGCTGATCCGGATGGGGCCGAGGCCCCGGATCTGGTACTCGACCGGCACCGGGCTCTGCTCCCAGGGATGGACCTCGCCCTGCCCGCCGTCGTCGACGAGGCTGAGGCGCTGGCCCTCGAAATCCTCGAAATCGACCGTGAGGCGCCCGTCACGCTCCGCAATCGCCTCGCTGCGGATGTCGAGGCTCTTGAAGCGATCCCGCCACCATTGCAGCGCCTTCTCGCCGTTCACGCGCAGGGCCGTCTGCGAGATGCTGTGCGTGCCGCGCCGCTCGCGCTCGACGGGCCAGTCGAAGAACGTGATGTCCGTGCCGGGTGAGGCCTTCCCGTCCGCGTAGAACAGATGATAGGCGCTCACGTCATCCTGGTTCACCGTCTTCTTCACGAGGCGCATTCCCAAAGCCTGCGTATAGAAGGCGTGGTTGCGGGGCGCGTCTGCCGTGACGGCGGTCAAATGGTGAATTCCCGTCAGTTGCATGGTGCTTTCTCCATCGAAGTTGCGATGAAGATAGACCCGCCGGGATGGCCTTGCGAGCCTCCGGGACGCCAAGGCGTTCTTGCCGAAATGCAAGAACACCCCGGCGGATGGCCGAGATGCTTGCAGAAATCGCGATATCGATCGGTCAGGCGGCTTTCGCCCGCAGATCGTCCGGAGTGACGTCCTCCGGGATCGGACAGCGATAATCCCGTCCGCCGGTGCGCTCCTTCAGCTCCGCCTTGGCGCGAAGAACGAGGTCCGGATTGCGCAGGCAGTCCGCGGCCGTGGCCGCCATGGCCTTGGCGGCCAGCACCATGCCCTTATGGGCGGCCGGCAGGTTGCCCTGGGTGACGAGCTGCCACGTGTGGAACGGGGTGCCGATGGCGAAGCAGGCCGTATGGCATTGAACCGTCGGGACGATCCAGCTCACGTCGCCCACGTCGGTGGTGCCCATCATGACCTCCTCGCGGACCGGCATGGCGAGCACGCCATCGTGCAGGATCTTGGTCCTGAGCGAGAGATCGTGCGGCTTGACGCTCGCCAGGATCTCCTCGTCGGTGAGCGCCGCCTTCTGGAGCTTCTCGGCGAACGCGTAGTCGGCCGCGTCGAAGCCGGGCGGTCCGAGGCGGCGCATGTTCTCGTACATGGCCTCCTGGAGCGCCTTGTTGGGCACGACGTTGGAGGTGGCGTCCGTGATCTGAACCGAGACGGAGGTTTCCGTCATCAGGGCGGCGCCTTCCGCGATCTTCTTCACGCGCTCGAACAGCCGCTCGGCATCGGGCAGATGGGGCGAGCGCACGAGGTAGAGCGTTTCCGCGAAGGCCTGCACCACGTTGGGCGCGTCGCCTCCGGTGTTGGTGGTGGCGTAATGCACGCGGGCGTCGGACGGCATGTGCTCGCGCATGTAGTTCACCCCCACGTTCATCAGCTCGACCGCATCGAGCGCGGACCGGCCCACATGGGGTGCTGCGGCCGCGTGCGCGGCGCGCCCTCTGAAGCGGAAATAGGCCTGGATGCAGGCGAGCGACGATGCGGTCTGCACCTCGTTCACCACGCTCGGGTGCCAGCAGAAGGCGGCGTCGAGATCGTCGAACAGGCCCGCGCGGGCCATGAAGGTCTTGCCCGAGCCGCTCTCCTCCGCCGGGCAGCCGTAATACCGCACGGTCCCGGCGATTCCTTCCGCCTGAAGCGCATCCTTGAGGGCGACCGCAGCCAGGGCGGAACCGGCCCCCAGCAGGTTGTGGCCGCAGCCGTGGCCCGGCGTCCCCGCCACCGTCGGAGCATGGTCGAGACGCCCGGATTCCTGCGCGAGATCCGGCAGGGCATCGAACTCGCCCAGAATCCCGACCACGGGTCCGCCGCTTCCGAATTCAGCCATGAAGGCGGTCGCCATGCCGCCGACATTCGTCGTGATGCGGAAGCCCTCGCGCTCCAGAAGGGCAATCTGCTCGCCGACGGCGCGGTGTTCCTCGAAGGCGAGTTCGGGGGCGGCCCAGATGCGGTCGCTCAGATCGCAATAGTCTTCGGCCTTGGCGTCCACATGACGGGCGATCGCCTCAAGGCTCAGTCGGTCGTTGTGCATAACGTTATGGTGTCTCATGGGTGAGGAGTGGGCGAACACTATGGGCGAACGCCCGGACGGAAAAGAGCGGAGCTCCGCATTGCAGGCGAGACAAAACCGCATGCGTCCCGCACACGCTCGAGGCGCGGCCTGCGGACGCTCGTCCACGTGGGACATGGATGGGACATGGGTTGCGGCCGCCCGGTTCAGACCGCCTCGTCCGGCACGCCCCGGCGCGGCGCGAGGAACCCGCCGGATTGGCGCGACCAGAGGCCCGCATAGAGGCCGCCGTTCTCCAGAAGCTCCTCGTGCGTCCCTTCTTCGACGATCCGGGCGTCGTCCATCACGATCAGGCGATCCATCAGCTGCAGGGTCGAGAGACGATGCGCGATCGCGATCACCGTCTTGCCCTCCATGAGGGTGGACAGCGATTCCTGAATCGCCGCCTCCACTTCCGAGTCCAGGGCCGAGGTCGCCTCGTCCAGGATCAGGATCGGCGCATCCTTGAGGATCACCCGGGCGATGGCGATGCGCTGGCGCTGGCCGCCGGAGAGCTTGACGCCGCGCTCGCCCACATGCGCGTCGAAGCCGCGCCGTCCGCGCCCATCGACGAGACGCTCGATGAACGCGGCCGCATGGGCCTGACGGGCCGCCGCATGCATGGCCTCATCGCTCGCCGCGGGCCGCCCGTAGAGGATGTTCTCCCGGATGGAGCGATGCAGCAGGGACGTGTCCTGCGTGACCACCGAGATCTGGCTGCGCAGGCTTTCCTCCTGGATGTCGGCGATGTCCTGGCCGTCGATCAGGATGCGGCCCTCCTGCGGTTGGAAGAAGCGCAGGAGCAAGTTGACCAGGGTCGTCTTGCCGACGCCGGACCGGCCGACGAGGCCGATCTTCTCGCCGGGACGGATGGTGAGCCGCAGCCGGTCGATGACCGTGTCGCCGTCGCCGTAGGAAAAGCTGACGTGATCGAAGCGGATCTCGCCGCGGGCCACGACCAGGGGCTTGGCCGTGGGCCTGTCCTGCATGGTGAGCGGGCGCGAGATCGTCTTCATGCCCTCCTGCACGGTGCCGACATTCTCGAAGATCCCCATGACCTCGAAGGCGACCCAGCCGGACATGGAGACGATCTGGGTGGAGAGCAGCAGGGCCGTGGTCATGGTGCCGGCATCGATGCGGTTGTCGCTGAAGAGCCACACGGCCACGGCGCCGGTGGAGACCAGGAAGACCGCGTTCAGGACGGTGAGCCCGGCCACGTAGAGGGTGTTGATGCGCTGCTGGCTCATGAAGGAGTCGTTGAGCCGGCGGTAGCCCTCGCTGATGTAGTCATCCTCATCCTTGCGACGCCCGAACAGCTTCACCGTCATGATGTTGGTGAAGCTGTCCACCACCTTGCCGGTGACGGCCGAGCGTGCCTCGCTGGACGCGCGCGAGCGCTTCTGGATCCGCGGGAGCGACACGGCGAGCAGGGTCGCGTAGAGGAGGAACCATCCGGTCATCGGCAGGGCGAGGCGCCAGTCCTGCGTGCCGAGGAGCCCGATGGAGGCGGCTCCGAAGATCAGGATCTGCCAGACGGCCCGGGCCACCGACAGGACGGTCTCGCGCAGGGGGCGCCCGGTCTGCAGCACCCGGTTGGCGATGCGGCCGGCGAAATCCTCCTGGAAGAACCCCAGGGGCTGGCGCACCACATGCCAGTAGTTCTGCCAGTGCACCATGGTTGTGAAGGAGACCGCCAGCGAGTGGTTGACGAGCAGCCGGAACAGGATCGTCCCGAGCGGACGCACCAGGAGGATGATGGCCCCCATGGCGGCCAGCAGCCCCCCCGCCTCGTGAAAGATGCCTTCGGGCGAGGTGTGCGAGAGCGCATTGACCAGGCGGCCGATGAGCCAGGGGATCAGGGCTTCGACGACGGCCAGCACGAAGCCCAGCGCGAACAGCGCGATGAACAGCCCCTTGGCCTGCGCGATGAAGTGCCAGTAGAAGCCCCAGAGGTTGTCCGGAGGCGGCTCCTCCGGGGGCTTTCTGGTGAAGTCGATCCGGGTCTCGAAGTAGCGGAACATCGGCGCGTCTCTGGTCTCCGGCCCGAATCAGCCGGGCGGGGCGCAATGATGCAACACTCTTTGTCGCGAGGGTGACAATCGCGCGAAGTTGATGACCCGCTCGACGGCCGGGACGCCCCGACGGATTGTCCCGCGGAGCGCCGCTCGCACGGGTGGCGAGACCACGCGACGAGGCAGCGTTCGTCAGGAGGCGACCGATCACGCTTATTGTTGCAGGTGGGATGAGCGCCATCCCGTCATCGATCCGTCCCGGAGTTGACGGCCGTATCGGTGATCGGATCATGAATTCGTTTTCAAGGGGGCGATGTGGCTGTATTCTGGGCGCTGGAGAACCGCCATGGTCGAGCTTGCGCCGGGCTCAGTCATTCTGTGGGATACCCTCACGTTGTCGGCCGAGCCGTTGCGAGGACGCTGCGATATTTTGGTCGTGGCCCGGGTGAAGGTCCAGACGAGCGGACGAAAAGACTTCGACGAGTATCGCATCAATTTCGAGCTGAACAGACATCACGGCCTCGTGTCCCATGACACCGAAGTCCTGTCGCCGGCCGCTGGAGCCGATGAGCCGCTCTGGCGATATTCGGGACGTCGCGACCTTGTCGTGGCGGTCAAGAACCGCTTTCTCACCACGCAGCTGTACTCGCACGTTGCCGGCCAGCTGGGCTGGACCCCTGAGCGGCACGTGGATTTGGTGCGGGCGCCCCTGGACCCTTGATCCGCGAACGGGTGAGCCGTCTGCGTCCCCTCGGCGTCCATGACGGCAGGAACTACCCCACGGCAAACAGATCGCGCGTCTCGGGCGCGGGCGGCTCCTCGAAGGCGTTCGGATCGCCCGGACCGGTCTCCCAGCCGAGATCGGGAAGCGCGATGATGCGCAGGCCCCGCGGGTCGTTGCGGGTCACGACGATGTTGCGGCTTTCCATATAGGCGATGAGGCGCCGGGCGCGGCCGGGAGAGCGGCTGCCGCAGGCCCGCGCGATCTCGCCGTCCGGCGGGCAGGCCGAGCCTTCCATGGCGGCCCGGGCGATGAGCAGGAAGACGCCCTGGATGTCCTCGGCGAGGTCCGCCGCGACGGCGACCGCGCGGTCCCATTCGGAGCCTTCGGCCGTCGCCGTATCGACGCCCGCGCGGGCGACCGCCAGACGGCGGCGGAAGGCATTGAGGTTCAGCGGCTCGCCGGAGACCCGGCGGATGCGGCAGCGGACGAGGAAGTCCTGGTAGAGCACGGCCACCGACCGGAAGGCGGCCTCCGGATCGTCGAGGATTTCGCGCAGGATCGCATCGAGGCCGGCCTCGCGCTCGGCCTTGGACTGCTCGGTTTCCTCGGGCTGCGCCTCGGGCGCTGCGGCGGGCCGGGTGCGGGCGAGCTGGGCCAGAAGATCGTTGGTGGACGGCGCCGGAGGCGGCGGAGGCGCGCGGCGGGGCATGGCCGGACGGGCGATCACCTCATCCTGGCCGGCCTTGAAGATGAGATCACGGGCCTCTTCCTTGGGCTGCTCCGGAAGCGGCATGAGCTTGAAAGTGCCGCTGCGGGTCGAGGTTTCGACGGTGCCGATGCGGATCGGCAGGGGACGGCGCGACAGGGCCGGGCCGAGAGCCACGAAATGGCCGCGCTCGAGGTCGCGGAACATCTCGGCCTGGCGGCGCTCCATGCCCAGGAGATCGGCCGCGCGGGCCATGTCGATGTCGAGGAAGGTGCGGCCCATGAGGAAGTTCGAGGCCTCCGCGGCCACATTCTTGGCGAGCTTGGCGAGGCGCTGGGTCGCGATGATTCCGGCCAGCCCGCGCTTGCGGCCGCGGCACATGAGGTTGGTCATGGCCCCGAGCGACACCTTCCGGGCCTCGTCCGAGACGTCGCCTGCGGCCGCGGGCGCGAAGAGCTGCGCCTCGTCCACCACCACGAGCATCGGATACCAGTAGTCGCGCTCCGCATCGAAGAGGCCGCCGAGGAAGGCCGCCGCACAGCGCATCTGGGCCTCGGCGTCGAGGCCCTCCAGGCTCAGCACCACGGAGACCCGGTGCTGGCGCACGCGGGCGGCGATGCGCTGCAAGTCGCCCTCGCTGCGGGACGCATCGACCACCACGTGGCCGAACCTGTCCGCGAGTGTGACGAAATCGCCCTCCGGGTCGATGATGGCCTGCTGGACGAGACTGGCGCTCTGCTCGAGGAGACGTCGCAGGAGATGCGACTTGCCGGACCCGGAATTGCCCTGGACGAGCAGACGCGTCGCCAGAAGCTCCTCGAGATCGAGCAGTGCCGATTGTCCACCCGGTGCGGAAGACGCCACGCCCATGTCGATGCCGACCTTCATCAGCCTCCCTCTTGCCGTCCAAGAAACGATCCGGTTCGGTCCTAACACGGCAAGGCTTAAGGAAGTGCCCGGTCGCGATCAGTCCTCCACAGGCGAAATACGCTGTCCCCGGGCATGACGCCGCAAGTTTGCACGAAACATGTCCGCCCCGGACCATTGACCCGCACGATGTCCGCGGACGTCGATGCGGAAGAGGGTCGATGAACGTCGCGCCTCCCGTCCTTCATGCCGCTCCGGCTGTCGTCGGAGAACAGGGAAGCCGACCGCGGATCCTTGAGGCTGCCGCCGGCCGGTCCGCCATTCAGGAGGTCGATCCCGACGGCCCCATGCTTCCGCCGGCCGGGGCGGCGCGGGCCGATACGGTCGTTGTGACGGCCGGAACGGTCCTGCTGCTGATTCTGGCCGTCGCGTTCTCTGGACCCTGTTCCGCCGGCGGCGGTGATCGTCTGGAGCATCGGACGTGAAAATCGGGAACCGGTTTTGCTTGAAACGATGCTCCCCAACAAAGGCTCGAAGCATCGGACGCAAAAGTGGGAACCGGTTTTGCGTGAAAAGATGCTCCCAAACAAAAGCTTAAAGCATCGGGCGTGAGTTCGGTGACACGTCTGTTGCTTGGGCCGGTGCGGGCGAGTGGGCCCGGCACCTGCGCCGTCCTGCATTCCTCAGCGCCACGCGGATCGCCCCCGACGGAGCGTGACTCGACACCAGGGCGTTCTCCCGGTATAATGACTGTCCAGTCAGTCATTTCATGGTTGGGCAGATTGTGAGCGCTGGGCGAGGATCGAAACGGAAGGCCCCGGCCAGGAGCGAGGGCGAGCGTCAGGCCAAGCTCCAGGCGATTCTGGACGCGGCGCTCGACGTCTTTCTCGAGAAGGG
Source organism: Microvirga yunnanensis (assembly GCF_025460875.1). NCBI lineage: Bacteria > Pseudomonadati > Pseudomonadota > Alphaproteobacteria > Hyphomicrobiales > Methylobacteriaceae > Microvirga > Microvirga yunnanensis. The sequence continues at coordinate 64,217 of NZ_JAMXFI010000019.1, read as the reverse complement.
CTTCGCCGATGCCCGCCTCGACGACGTCGCCTCCAGGGCCGGGGTCGCCAAAGGCACCCTTTATCTCTATGTGCCTTCCAAGCAGGCCCTGTTCGAGGCAATGGTGCGCTCCGGCATCGGCGGCCCGGTCGGAGCTATCGAGCAGACGATCCCCGATCCTCACGTCTCGGCCGAGGATCAGCTGCGGGTGCTGTTCCATTTCCTGAGGACGGAGATCCTCGGCACGCGCCGGCGCGACATCGTCCGCCTGCTCCTGATGGAAGCAAGCCGCTTTCCCGAACTCGCGGAGGTCTATCATCGGGAGGTGATCGCCCGGGGCTTACGGATCCTGCGCAGCATCGCCGAACGGGGTGTCGACCGGGGCGAGTTCCGCTCCGACGAGATCGTGCGCTTCCCCCAGTTGGCGATTGCCCCGGCGCTCGTCGCCCTGCTCTGGACCAGCCTGTTCCAGCGCCTCGATCCCATCGACATCGAGGCGATGCTGGAGGCGCATCTGACGCTCCTGATGAGGGCGCTGAAAGGGCATCCCTCATGAAGATCGCGCAACTTGTCTTTCTGGTCGTGCTGCTTCTCGCCGGGGGAGCCGCCGCCTGGTTCTTCTGGCCACGCCCGGACGACACAATCCGATTCCAGGGTTATGTGGAAGGCTATCTCGTGTTCATGGCCCCCGAGGAGGGCGGGCGCATCGAGGAACTGAAGGTCGATTCCGGCGACCACGTCGGCGAGGGTGCGCTGCTCTTCAGGCTCGACGCATCGGTGCAGGCCGCGCAGCGCGACGAGGCCGATGCGAAGCTGCAGCAGGCGCGCGCGCAGCTCGCCAACCTGCGGGCGGCCCTCCAGCGTCCCGAAGAGATCGCCGTTCTCGAGGCCCAGCAGGCGCGCGCGCAGGCGCAGCTCGGCCTGTCGCAGGCGGAACTCGACCGGCAGAAGGCCCTGTTCGAGCGCGGCATCGCCGCAAAGGCGCAGTACGATCAGGCGCGAACGGCCTTCGAACGCGACAAGGCCGCCCTCGCCGAAGTGCAGCGGCAGATCCAGGCCGGGCAGATCGCCGGGCGGTCGGCGGAGATCGCCGCCGCCGAGGCGGCCGTGCAGGCGAACGAGGCGGCCCTGATGCAGACCGAGACCCGGCTTGCCAAGCGCCAGGTGAAGGCGCCGTCCGACGCCCAGGTGCAGGACGTCTATTTCCGCGCGGGAGAGACGGTGAGTGCGGGCCAGCCGGTGCTCGCCCTCCTGCCGCCCGCCAACCGGCGCATCCGCTTCTACGTGCCGGAGCCCCGGCTCGCGACGGTGGCCCTGGGCCAGATGGTCGGCCTGTCGTGCGACAGCTGCAAGGATGGGCTCCAGGCCCGTGTCAGCTTCATCTCCGGCGAGGCCGAGTTCACCCCGCCGGTGATCTTCAGCGAGCAGGAGCGGGCGAAGCTCGTGTTCCGCGTCGAGGCGCGTCCGCTCGACAGCGCCGACCTGCCCATCGGCCTGCCGGTCACCGTCACGCCCGCCGGGCCGGAGCCGCAACCATGACCATGGATGTCGCAGCGCCCCGTCGTCCGGCAGCCGCCGATCCCGAGATCGTCATCGACGTGGAGGGGCTCACCAAGTCGTTCGGTGGACGGCCCGTGGTGAAGAACCTGTCCATGCAGGTTCGGCGCGGGCTGATCTACGGCTTTCTCGGTCCCAACGGCAGCGGCAAGACCACGACGATCCGCATGCTGTGCGGGCTGCTGACGCCCGACAGCGGACACGGCACCTGCCTGGGCTACGACATCCTCACGCAATCGGCCGAGATCAAGCGCCACGTGGGCTACATGACGCAGAAGTTCTCACTCTATACGGACCTGTCGATCCGCGAGAACCTCGAATTCGTCGCCAGGGTCTACAATCTCGCCGATCCGCGACAGGCGGCGCGCGATGCCATCCGGCGTCTCGGCCTCGAGAACCGCGCCGAGCAGCTCGCGGGCGAATTGTCCGGCGGCTGGAAGCAGCGTCTCGCGCTCGGCGCCTGCATCCTGCCCGAGCCGCAGCTTCTCCTCCTCGACGAACCGACCGCCGGGGTCGACCCGAAGGCGCGACGCGACTTCTGGGACGAGATCCATGCGCTCGCCCACGAGGGCATGACCGTGCTCGTCTCGACCCATTACATGGACGAGGCCGAGCGCTGCCACGAGATCGCCTACATCGCCTACGGGGAACTGCTCACGCAGGGCACCGTCGCCGAGGTCGTGGCGAACGCGCATCTGGCGACCTACACGGTCACCGGACCCGGTCTCGCGGACCTCGCCGAGCGGCTCAGGTCTCTCGACGGCGTCGACATGGTGGCGCCCTTCGGCATGGCCCTGCACGTGAGCGGGCGCGATGGCGCGAGGCTCGACGCCGCGACGCGGGAGCTGCGCGAGCACGGGCCGCAGCACTGGGAGCCCGGGGAGGCGACGCTCGAGGACGTGTTCATCGATCTGATGAGCCGGTCGAAGGACAATTTCGGATGAGCGCCGGGATCAGCGACGTCGACCGGCGCACGCGGGGTTTCAGGGCCTCGCTGATGCGCTTCGGCGCCGCCTTCATCAAGGAGCTGATCCAGCTCCGGCGCGACCGCATCACCTTCGCGATGATGATCATGATCCCGCTTCTGCAACTCACCCTGTTCGGCTACGCGATCAACACCAGCCCCAGGCATCTGCCCACCGCCGTTCTCGTGCAGGACGACAGCGCCTTCGCCCGGTCGTTCGTCGCGGCGATGCGCGCGACCGACTATTTCGACATCTCGACGGCGGCCGCGAGCGAGGAAGAGCTCGACCGCCTGATCCTCTCCGGCAAGGTGCTCTTCGGCGTGCAGATCCCGGCGCATTTCGGGCGCGACCTGATGCGCGGTGAGCGGCCCGCGCTCCTGGTCGTGGCGGATGCCGCCGACCCGACGGCGACCGGCAGCGCCATCGCGGCCCTGCAGGGGCTCTCGTCCCAGGTGTTCTCCCGCGAGCTCACCGGTCCGGCGGCGAGCCTCGCGCCGCGGCCGCTGCCTTACGAACTGCGCGTGCATCAGCGCTACAACCCGGCGGGCGAGACGCGCCTCAACATCGTGCCGGGCCTCATGGGGCTGATCCTGACCCTCACCATGCTGATCTTCACGGCGCTCTCGGTGACCCGCGAGATCGAGCGCGGCACCATGGAGAGCCTGCTCGCCATGCCGATCCGCCCGGTCGAGATCATGCTCGGCAAGATCGCCCCCTATCTGCTGGTCGGCGGCGTGCAGATGACCATCATCCTGGTCGCCGCAAGGCTCCTGTTCGACATCCCGGTGATCGGCAGCCTATGGCTCCTCGTCGGTCTGACGCTTCTCTTCATCCTGGCCAATCTCTCGATCGGCTACACCTTCTCGACCATCGCCCAGAACCAGCTCCAGGCGATGCAGATGTCGTTCTTCTTCTTCCTGCCGAACATCCTCCTGTCCGGCTTCATGTTCCCGTTCAAGGGCATGCCGGGCTGGGCGCAGGCGGTCGGCGAGATCCTGCCGCTGACCCATTACCTGCGCATCGTGCGGGGAATCATGCTCAAGGGCGCGACCTTCACGGATCTGCAGACCGACGTGCTGGCGCTCGCGGTCTTTACCCTGTTCGCCATGGGCGTGGCGGTGGCGCGCTTCCGCCAGACCCTCGATTGAGGATCAGTCGGCCACCACCGCCTCGGCGGCCTTGATGGCGTTGCCGCGCAGGGGCCGCTCCTCGAGGGCGAGCAGGAAGGCGAGCGACAGGCCGAAGCCCACGATGGCCGCGATGAAGACCCAGCTGAACACGTTCGCCAGATCGACGCCTGACTGCGCGGCAACCGCGCTCAGGCTCTCGACGCTCGAGGCCCCGCTCAGGCCCGCCCCGCCGAGCACGATGGCGCCGAAGATCGCCACGATGAAGGCACCGCCGAGGGACCGGAAGAAATTGGCCGTGCCCGTCGCGGTTCCCATCTGGTGCGGAGCCACCGCGTTCTGGGTCGTCACCATGGTGACGGGCAGCACCGTGCCCAGACCGATGCTGATGACGGCCAGAATGATCTCGACCGTGACGAGCGACAAGGACTGACCGTAGGCCGCGAGGATGCCCGTCGTTCCCATGGCGACCAGAAGGCCCGCCGTGGGAAGCCGCTTGTAGTGCTTCACCTTTGCCATTGTGCGGCCGGAGAGCGTGGCGCCGACCACCGTTCCGGCCATGAGGGGAATAAGCGCGAGACCGGACTGGCTCGCCGAGATGCCGCGCACGGCCTCGAAATAGACCGGCAGGTAGATCGTGAGGCCGATATAGGTGCCCATGCCGAAGCAGGCGGCGAGCACCGCCATGCGCACCACCGGATTATGCAGCACGCCCGGCGGGATCAGCGGCTCGGGCGCCAGCTTCATGCGCAGGGCGAACAGAATCCACAGCACGAGGGAGCCCAGGATCAGCCCCAGGATGGGCGCGGAGCCCCAGGGGTAACGGATCCCGCCCCAGCTCAGGGCCAGAAGCAGCACGACGGTGGCCGCCACGAGGAGAACGGCGCCGAGCAGATCGAGCTGGTGCGGGCGCTCGAACCGGGGCAGCCGCCTCAGGCTGCGATAGGCGATCGCAAAGGCGATGAGCCCCAGGGGCAGGTTGATCCAGAAGATCATCGACCAGTGCAGCTTCTCGGCGATGAAGCCACCGAGCACGGGTCCGAGAAGGCTCGAGGTCATGAAGACGCTGGCGAAATAAACCTGATAGCGGCCGCGTTCCTTCGGCGGCACGATGTCGGCGATGATGGTCTGCGCCAGCGCGATGAGCCCGCCCCCGCCGATGCCCTGCAGGCCCCGGGCCAGGATGAGAATCGTCATGGTGGGGGCGAGCGCGCACGCGATGGACCCGATGACGAAGATCACGATGCCCGTCAGCATGATGCCGCGCCGGCCGTAGGAATCGCTGAGCTTGCCGTAGAGCGGCGTCACCGCGGTCGAGGTCAGGAGATAGACCGTCACGATCCAGGACAGATGTTCCAGGTCGCCCAGCTCGCGGCCGATGGTGGGAAGCGCCGTGGCGATGATGGTCTGGTCGAGGGCTGCCAGGAACATGGCCAGGATGACGCCCGCGATGATGGTGCGGATCTCGGCATGGCTCAGAGCCGTGCCCGGGCCGCCGTGAGGCTGTGCTGTGGCGGATTGGTCCATGGTTTCCATCGTGTTCCGGCAGGCCCATGTAAGGGACGAACCACGGCTGTGTCGAACCCGGGATTGCAAGGCTGGTATGCGTCGGGGTTAAAGATTGAGCTAAGCATCAGGTCCGTCCACAGGTTCCATCCGTTATCGACATGGCTCCAGGTCGTTGGATCTGGTCCTGACCTGCGATGTTTCTCTATTGTTCTCGCCATGGCATCGCGCACCCGATTCTCCCTCGCCCAGGCCCGGCGCATCGCGCTCGCCGCGCAGGGCTTTCACGAAGGCCGTCCCCCGGCGGCGGCCAAGCGGCACCTGAGCCGCGTGCTGCAGCGCTCGCACCTGCTCCAGATCGATTCGGTCAACGTGCTGGTGCGCGCCCATTACATGCCGCTGTTCTCGCGGATCGGCGCCTATGACCGGGGGCTTCTCGAGAAGACCGCCTACCACCCCAGGCGGCGCGAGGCCTTCGAATATTGGGGCCACGAGGCCTCCCTGATCCGGCTCGATCTCCAGCCCTTGTTCCGCTGGCGCATGGAGCGCGCGGCGCGCGGCGAGGGCATCTATGGTGGGCTCGCCCGGTTCGGACGGGAAAAGCGCGCCTTTATCGAGGAGGTCCGCCGCGAGATCGAAACCCGCGGCCCCATCGGGGCGGGAGAGCTGTCCATCGGGGGCAAGGGCCAGGGCTCCTGGTGGGGCTGGAGCGACGGCAAGCGGGCGCTCGAATGGCTGTTCTGGGCAGGCCTGGTCACGACGGCCGCGCGCCGCGGCTTCGAGCGCCTCTACGACCTGCCGGAGCGGGTGTTGCCCGGCGAGATCCTGAACGCCCCGACGCCCTCGCCCGAGGAGGCGCAGCGCGAGCTGCTCCGGCTCTCCATCCGGTCGCTCGGCATCGCGTCCGAGCGCTGTTTGCGCGACTACTTCCGCCTGGAGCCGCAGGACGCCAAGGCCCGCGTTCCGGAACTGGTCGAGGCCGGGGATCTCGTTCCCGTCACGGTCGAGGGCTGGACCGGGCCGGTCTATCTCGACCCGCAGGCCAGACACCCACGCCGGGTCGAGGCCCGGGCTCTCGTGTCGCCCTTCGATCCGATCGTCTGGGAGCGGACGCGGACCGAGCGCCTGTTCGATTTCCGCTACCGGATCGAGATCTACACCCCGGCGGAGAAGCGCGAATTCGGCTATTACTGCCTGCCCTTCGTGCTCGGCGAACGAATCGTGGCCCGGGTCGACCTCAAGGCGGACCGGGCGGCCGGCAACCTCATTGTGCATTCGATCCATCCGGAACCCGGCCTGCGCCCCGAAGAGATCGCACCGGCCCTCGGAGACGAGCTTCGCCTCATGGCCACCTGGCTCAACCTCGGCAGCATCACCGCCCCGCCGGCCTGGCGGAAGCCGCTGGAGGTGTGAACGAAAGTCCCGTGCCCGTCACCGGGCTTGCTTCGGGGATGTCGATGCGGGAGGCGCCGCTCCTGTTCGACCGGATGATCCGGCCCGCCCCCTCGACGTCATCACCGGCTTTCACATCCTTCACGTCATGGCCGGGCTCGTTTCGGTGATCCCCCTTCGGATAGACGCGCCCTTCCGATCGGGATGGCCGGCACAGGGCCGGCCATGACGTGGCGGAACCGTGCCGGCTCCCGTCCCTGCGACGCCCCGCGAGCGCGCCCCTCGCAGGAACCGATCTGGGCCATGATGGAGCTTGGCTCGATCCTGCTATAAAGAACAAATTGGGAGCAAACACACATCGCCCCACCCTCCACGTCATGGCCGGGCTCGTCCCGGCCATCCCGATCCGAAAAGCGCCGCGCCTCGAGCCATCGGGATCACCGGCACAAGGCCGGTGATGACGTGGAGGGGAGACAGAACGTGCGGAGGGTGGCCATGACGTGGAGGGATCGGGTCTCCAGTACGCCTTTCCGGTTGACCCCGCACACTTGAAGCTTGTTGCCGGAGTCGGGCGCACCCGGTTCCGGGGTCTAGAAGCCTTTCCTAAGCGGTCGGCATCGACCGCAACGATGTCTCCCCGGCCTTGCGGTCGGGAGGTGTTGGCGCATGTCCAAACCGAAACCGCCCCTCGTTCACGCGGAGAAGCTCGTGCAGGAGGCTGGCGCCTTCGTCTACTGCTATCGGCGCGACACGGGTGACAGGCCGGGCCCATCCAATCTGACGACGTTTCGCCGGCCCGAGACCAGGCTGTTTCGCAGCGACGCCCCTGTACGCCCCATCACCATCCGGATGGAGCGACGCTTTCACGGCGAGACGGACGTCAACGAGCACGAATGGTCGCGCTGATTGCATCATTTCAGAGAACCTTGCGGCAATCCCCGCCTATGACGGTGCGGTGTTTCTTCGAGCGCTAGCGATGTTTGTCATCGGGACATTTCGTGCTCTATCCGCGAGGAGCAACGAAAACGGCGTCCATGTCCCTCTTCCGATCACCCCTCCTCCCCGGCCTGATCGCCCTCGTCGGAGCCCTGAGCCTCGTCTCCCTGGCCATCGGGCCGGCGCCGATCGCCGTGCCGGCGGTGCTGAAGGCTCTCGTGTCGGACCAGGGTGCGGCCGGCATCGTGGTGCGCGAGATCCGCCTGCCGCGCACGGCCTTGGCCGGGCTGGTCGGCTGGATCCTCGGCCTGTCGGGGGCGGGCCTGCAGGGGCTGCTGCGCAACCCGCTCGCCGACACGGCGGTGTTCGGCGCCCCGCAGGCGGCGGCCTTCGGGGCCGTGCTGGTGATCTATTCCGGGCTCGTCGGCAGTCTGTCCTGGGCCCTGCCCTTCGCGGCGATCGCGGGCGCCCTCCTGTCCGTCGGCCTCGTCGTGGCGGTGGCGGGACGGGGCGCCACCATCGTGGTGCTGGTCCTGGCGGGGCTCGCCGTCGGATCCCTTGCCGGGGCGGGCACGTCGCTCGCCATCAGCCTCTCGCCCAATCCCTTCGCCGTCACCGAGATCGTCTTCTGGCTCCTGGGCTCCTTCGAGGACCGGTCGATGGTCCACGTGCTCCTGGCCGCCCCTTTCATCGTCCTGGCCTCGGGTCTGATCCTGTCGGCGGCGCCCGGCCTGCGGGCGCTCGCGCTGGGCGAGGAGACGGCGCGCAGCCTCGGGATCGGCGTGCCGCTCCTGCGGGCTCTCATCGTGGCGGGCGCGGCCGTCGGCACGGGCGCCTCGGTGGCGGTGGCCGGCTCCATCGGGTTCGTCGGCCTGGTCGTGCCCCATCTCGTGCGTCCCTTCGTGAGCTACGATCCGGCGCGCACCCTCGTTCCGGCGGGCCTCGCCGGCGCAGCCCTGCTTCTCGCCGCCGACATCGCCGTGCGCCTCGTTCCCTCGGCGGCCGAGGTGAAGATCGGCGTGCTCACGGCGCTGCTCGGCGTGCCGTTCTTCCTCTGGGTGATCGCCCGGCGGAAGGCCGATCTGGTGGAGACACCCGCATGAGGCGGCTCGAGGCCCGCTCCCTGTCGGTCGATCTGGCGACCCGCCGTGCCCTCGACCGGATCGACCTGTCTCCGGCGCCGGGACGCCTCACGGTGATCGTCGGGCCCAACGGCGCCGGCAAGACAACCCTGCTGCGGGCCCTCGCCGGGCTGACGGAGCCGGCCGGGGGCGATGTGGCGCTCGACGGCGTTCCCCTCGCGCGGATGCGCGCCTCCGACCGGGCCCGCGCGATCGCCTATCTGCCTCAGGGCGGTTTCGTGGCCTGGCCCCTGCCGGTGGCGGGCGTCGTGGCGCTCGGCCGCCTGCCCCATGGGGAGAAGCTCGACCGGTTGTCGCAGGCCGGCCGGGAGGCGGTCGCATCGGCGCTCCGGGCGGTCGGATTGCAGGGCTTCGCGGACAGGCCCGCCACGGCCCTATCCGGCGGCGAGCGGGCCCGCGTGCTTCTGGCCCGCGCTCTCGCGACGCAGGCGCCGGTTCTGCTGGTCGACGAGCCCGTCGCGGCCCTCGATCCGCGCCACCAGCTCGTGGTTCTCGAAGTCCTGAAAGCCCATGCCCGGACCGGCGCGACGGTGGTCGCCATCATGCACGACCTGACGCTCGCGGCCCGCTTCGCCGACGATATCCTGCTGCTCCACCAGGGGAAAACCGAGGCCTTCGGGCCGCCCGAAGCGGTTCTGACCGGCGCGCGGCTCGCAGCGGTCTTCGCCGTCCGGGCGCAGGTCCTGGCGCAGGCGGGCGGTCTCCTGGTGGTGGCGGAGAGCCCGCTTCCGGGCCCTTGAGACCGGCCGATTTGTCCCTGTCGTCGGTGACTGTCTTACATTGACAAAGGGGTGAGCCCATCCGATACCCCGAGACGATCGCATCGTGCGGAAAAGTGGATAGGTTTTTCCGCGCAATGCGCTGCTTCGAGAAAGGGAGCATCGGATGGATCCCAAACGGGCAAGTCCACTTTTGGGTCCGATGCTCGGGGGTATGGCGGGGCTATGAATCGGCAGGGTCTCAAGAAGACGCTTATCATCGTGCACGATCTCGTGATGACGGGCATCGCCGTCCTCGCGACCTTCTACGTGCGCTTCGAAGGCCCGCTCCTGTCCGACCGGCTGGTCCATCTGCCGCTGTTCCTGCCGCCCTTCATCGCCTTCGCGGGCGTGGTCTATGGGTTTTCCCAGCTCTACCGGTCCAAGTGGCGTTTCGCGTCCCTGCCGGATCTCTTCAACATCTTCCGGGCTGCGACCATCCTGGCCGTGACCCTGCTGATGGTCGACTACATCCTGGTCTCGCCGCAGCTGCGGGGCACCTTCTTCTTCGGCAAGGTCACGATCGCCCTCTACTGGCTGATCCAGATGTTCCTGCTGGGCGGCCCGCGTCTGGCCTTCCGCTATCTGAAATATGCCCGCTCGCGCCACACCCTCGAGCGGGATTCCAGCACCCCGACCCTGCTGCTCGGGCGCGGCAGCGACGCCGAGGTGGTCCTGCGCGCCATCGAGGCCGGAACCGTCAAGAAGACCCAGCCCAAGGGCATCCTGTCCTGGCGCACGGACGATCTCGGCCAATCCATGCGCGGCGTGCCTGTTCTCGGCACGTTCGCAGATCTCGACCAGGTGATCCAGGATTTCCAGGAGCGGGGGACACCCATCCGCCGCCTGCTGGCGACCCCGAGCGCCCTGACGCCCGAGGCCAACCCGGACATGCTGCTCGCCCGCGCCCGCCGCCTCGGCCTGCCGCTGGTGCGGGTCACAAGCCTGGGCGAGGGCATGCGCGATGCCGAGCTCGCTCCGCTCGAGATCGAGGATCTGCTCCTGCGTCCGACCGTGCAGATCGACCGCAGGCGGCTCGAACATTTCATCCGGGGCAAGCGCGTGCTGGTGACCGGAGGCGGCGGGTCCATCGGGTCGGAGATCTGCACCCGCGTCGTCGCCTTCGGGGCGAGCGACCTCCTGGTCCTCGAGAGCTCCGAGCCGTCCCTGCACCACATCCTGGAGAACCCGACGCTGCTCTCGAGCGACACCCGTGTGGACGGCGTCATCGCCGACGTGCGCGACCGGGACCGGGTGCGCGAGGTGATGAACGCGTTCAAGCCCGAGGTGGTCTTCCACGCGGCGGCCCTCAAGCACGTTCCTTACCTCGAGAAGAACTGGACGGAAGGCATCAAGACGAACGTGTTCGGCTCCGTGAACGTGGCTGACGCGGCCGTGGAGGCCGGGGCCGACACCATCGTGATGATCTCCACCGACAAGGCCATCGATCCGGTCTCCATGCTCGGCGCCACCAAGCGCTTCGCCGAGATGTACGGGCAGGCGCTCGACGCCGAGTTCATGGGCCGCAACGGCGCCACCCGGATCATCGCGGTCCGGTTCGGCAACGTGCTGGGCTCGGTCGGGTCGGTGGTGCCGAAATTCAAGGCGCAGATCGCCCGCGGCGGCCCGATCACGGTCACCCATCCCGACATGGTGCGCTACTTCATGACCACCCGCGAGGCTGCCGACCTGGTGCTCACCTCGGCGTCCCACGCGGAGGAGAGCCGGGCGCTGACGGAGCGCACCAACGGGGACGAGCGCGCCTCGGTCTATGTGCTCAAGATGGGCCAGCCCGTGCGGATCTACGACCTGGCCGAACGCATGATCCGGCTCGCCGGCTACGAGCCGGGCGAGGATATCGAGATCGCCGTCACGGGAACGCGCCCGGGCGAGAGGCTGCACGAGATCCTCTTCGCCCGCGAGGAGCCGCGCACGGAAATCGGCATCGACGGCGTCATGGCGGCCAAGCCCATCTTCGCCGACCGCGACCGGGTCGACCAATGGCTGCAGATCCTCGGCCGCGCCCTCGCGAACGGCGATCGCGCCCTGGCCGAGCATGTGTTCGAGGAAGCGATTCCGGAGTTCAAGCGCCGGAAGCCGGCGCCCCCTCCCGCCGCGCCAGCTCCGCAAGCGCGTCTCGCGTCGAACTGACCGGCTGCCATCCCAGGTCCCTCAGGGCCTGCGGGCTCGCGACCAGCGAGCCTGCCAGACGCTCGTAGGCCTCGTGCCGGCCGGCCAGGGCGGCGGCTCCCCTGAGCAGGAAGGACGGCACCGGGACCAATCCGGGCCCGCGGCCCAGCCCCTTGCGCAGAGCCGTGACCATCTCGGGAATCGTGACCGGCTCCGGATCGGCCACGATGAAAGGACGCCTCAGGGGACCGGGCGCGCCGACGACCGTGTCCACGGCGGCCGCCAGGTTGTCGAGGGACAGGAGCGAGCGCCGGGCGGTCAATCCGCCGAGCGGCAGAGGCCAGGGCGATCGCGCCAGGCTCAGGAGAGCCGCCATGTTGCCCTTCATGCCGGGCCCGTAGACGAGCACGGGACGAAGGGCCGCCCAGTCGAGACCGAGGGCGGCAAGGCCCCGCTCCGCCTCGAGCTTCGAACGGCCATAGGGGTCGGTGGGCTGCGGTTCCCGGTCTTCGGTGACCATCCCGTCGGCCACGGGACCGGTCTGGGCGCGGATCGACGACAGGAACACGAAGCGCTTGACCCCGGCCCGCTCGGCCGCCTGGGCGAGCCGGACGGTCGCGTCCGTGTTGATCGTCCGGTAATCGTCCTCCGGCCGCCCGGACATGGCATGCGCCAGGCCGGCCGAATGGATCACGATGTCCACGTCGCGCAGGGCGGCCGCCATGTTGTGCGGGGAGGCGATGTCGCCGATGACCGCGCTCGAGGCGCCGGCCGGCACCTCGGACGGACGGCGCAGCAGAACCCGCACCCGGTACCCCCGCATGGGCAGCTCGTGTCGTCCGATGAAACCCGTGGCGCCGGTCAGGGCAATCAGGGGTGCATTCATCGGGAAACCTCCAGTCCGGGTCGAGAGAAACGCCTGAGAACCAGGCCCACGAGAACGACCCCGAGGGCGAGCGCCACGACCTGCACGGCGCCCGAGGGCCAGACAAGGGTCATAGCGGCGAGAGCGGCCAGGACAAGGTTGAGGCCGAACACATGGGCGTCAACCGCGAGGACCCGGACGCCGTTGTCGGTGGCCTTCTGATAGAAGTGGCTGCGATGCGCTTCCCAGACCTTCTCGCCCCGGGCGAGGCGGCGCAGCAGGGTGATGGTCGCATCCATCAGGTAGTAGAGCGGCAGCAGGATCGCGGCCGCGAGCCCGCCGGTTCCGGCGAGTTGCAGCAGCATCCAGCCGACGAGAAGCCCGATCGACAGGGACCCCACATCCCCCAGGAACAGCCTGGCGACGGGCCTGTTGAAGGGGGCGAAGCCGACGAGCGCCCCGCACAAGGCCGCGGCGAGGACCGCGATCCACAGCGGCATGATGCCGACGAGGCCCAGGCCCGCCACGAAGCCCGTGATCGGAACCATCTCGGCCACGGTGATCCAGTCCAGCCCGTCCATGAAATTGACGAGATTGACGAACCACACGCCGCCCACGACGAGGAGAACCCGCTCCGCAGCCAGGGGAACGGGCTCGGGCAGGAGCCTCGTCCCGAATGCGAGAACGACCGCGGTCACGATGACGAACTGCATGACGAGCCGGATCCAGGCCGGCAGCGGCTGGATGTCGTCGGCCGTGCCCAGGACCGCGAAGGCGATCGCCGCGGCCCCGACGACCGACAAGGACGCGACGGGCAGCACGAGCCAGATCGCCGAGCAGCCTGCAACGGCCAGCGTCGCGGCCAGGACCGCGATCCCTCCTCCTTGCGGCGTCGGCGTCTTGTGGCTCGAGCGCGCATTCGGTCGCGCCAGGGCGTAGCGGACGAGCAGGGGCTTCAGGACGAGGATGAGAAGGGCCGAGAGAAGCGCCGACGAGAGCAGAGCGAATACGACGATCATCTCAGGCCCTGTGATAGTCCCGGTACCATCCGACGAAGCGCCTGATGCCCTCCTTCAGGGACGTCGAGGGCGCGAAGCCCACGTCACGGCGCAGGTCCGTCACGTCGGCGCGGGTCTCCAGCACGTCGCCCGGCGGCAGCGGCACGTCGACCCGGTTGGCCTTCCTGCCCAGGGCCTCCTCGATCAGGGCCACGAGATCGTTCACCTCTTCGGGATTGTCGTTGCCGATGTTGTAGATCCGGTGCGGGGCCGGGCTGATGGCCGGGTCGGGACGCTCGGCGTTCCAGGCCGGATCGGGCGTGGGGACCCGGTCCACCAGTCGGACGACCCCTTCCACGATGTCGTCCACGTAGGTGAAGTCGCGCCAGACCTTGCCGGCATTCGCGACCTCGATCCCGCGGCCCTCGGCGATGGCGTGGGTGAACTTGTAGACAGCCATGTCGGGCCGGCCCCAGGGTCCGTAGACCGTGAAGAAGCGCAGGCCCGTCGCGGGCAGGCCGAACAGGCACGCATAGGAATGCGCCATCATCTCGTTCGCCTTCTTGGTGGCCGCGTAGAGGCTGATCGGATGGTCGGTGCCGTCGTGCTCGGAGAAGGGCAGCTTGCGGTTCGCCCCGTAGACCGAGCTCGACGACGCATAGACGAGGTGCTGGATCCCGCCATGCCGGCAGGCTTCCAGCATGTTCATGAAGCCCATCAGGTTCGACGCGGCATAGGGCTGGGGATCGACGAAGCGCACCCCGGGCTGCGCTGCGAGGTGGATCACTTTCTCGAAGCGGTGATGCTGAAACAGATCGCGGGTCGCCTGCACGTCGGACAGGTCCAGGCGCTCGCCCAGGAAGGTGTTGTGCGGCGTCAGCTTTCCGAAGCGTGCCTCCTTCAGGCCTACGTCGTAATAGGGCGTGAAGCTGTCGACGCCGACCACCTGATGGCCATCGGCCAGAAGCCGCTGCACCACGTGAAAACCGATGAAGCCGGCCGCACCGGTGACGAGGATGGGAGCTGACATGAAAGGCCTGTCTGATGAACGGGCAGGCACCTTAGCGCATCGGACGGAAAAGTGGACCCGGTTTTCACTAGCGTGGCCCTGCAGGTCACTGACGTGGCCCTTCGGGTCCGCCTGTTCCGATGCGCCGGTCAAGAGAGGGAGCCTCGGACCCAAAAGTGGTGTCCACTTTTCGCTGACGCGGCCCTCTGGGTCACGTCCGAGGCTCTAGACGATTTTTGCGCAAAGGGGAGACCCGTTCACACCCGATGCCCCGTCCTGGCCGCCGCATCGTCGGAGGCTGCCGGGCTGCATCATAGCCATGACGGGGATGACACCCTCCGCACGTCATGGCCGGGCCTGTCCCGGCCATCCCGGTTCGGAAGAGCGCGGCGCTTCAAACCATCGAGATCACCGGCACAAGGCCGGTGATGACGTGGAAGTGGTGTGAGCCAGTGATGACGTGGCGGGTGGCCTGACGGCCCGCACCCCCCGGCCCGATTGACGCCCCCGGGTGCAACCGTGTTATCTCGTCACCGGAGCCGGGCGCACCCGGTTCCGGGGCGTGAGAACCCCGACCTGTAGCGGCCGGTATCGGTCGTCAACGATGCCTTCCCAACCTTACGGTCGGGGAGGCGATGGCGCATGTCCAGGGCGAAAGCCTAAAGGTCATCGCGGTCGTCTACAGGCGGCTTCTCAACTCCCCGGCCACCAGCGGTGCTGGTGGTCGCTTCAACCCGAGGGAGTTGCCGCCATGGATCAACCCTACAGCCTCTGGGCCGATTGGCTCTCCAAGTTCCAAAGCTCGTCCGAACCGATCCAGGCGCTCTGGCTCGTGAGCTTGCCGCTGACCCTTCTCGGCATCACATGGCTCGTGCTGCGCAGCGTGCGCGACCTCGTCGGCCTCGTGCGTCGCGAGCGGCACTGGCGCGGGCCGCTGGTCTACGGCGTGTACCAGGACGACCAGGGCCGCTGGATGGCCTACCGGCACGGGCGCCAGCCGCAGGAGATCGACTGGGAGAACCCGCCGCCGGAGCTGATCGGCCGCGGCACCGTCGTGCAGGGCGTGGTCCGGCGGCCTCAGGCGTAAGGGTCGTTCGGCGCGCTCTTCGTCAGGGCCGGGGCACCGTTCGGGCGTTCGATCCCGCGCGATCATTCCAAGTCGCGGAATCCCTGAGGCGGGGGGTGGTCAGCCGCCGCCGGCCTGAGCCAGGGCGGGTTCGGAGCAGTTCATGTCCATGTTGTCTTCCATGGGCTCGAAGATGAAGGACTGGCGCTCGCGGGCCATGAAGGCCGTCGGCATGACGGCCTGCATCTCGACTTCGGCGGCTTTCAGGAAGCCGTCGTCGTGGCCGGGATAGAGATGGAAGATCGCCAGGGATTTCACGCCGGCGCTCTGTGCGAGCTCCACGCCCTTCTGCCACGTGGAATGGCCCCAGCCGCGGCAATAGGAATACTCGGCGTCGGAGAACATGCCGTCGAAGATCATCAGGTCGGCGTCGCGCACGAAATGCTGGAGGCCCGGGTCGGGCCAGACGTCGCTGTGCTCCACGTCGCTGATGTAGCAGACGCTGCGGCCCCGATGGCTGATGCGAAAGCCCGTGGCGCCGCCGGGATGGTTGAGCAGGTGGGTCTCGATCCGCGCGCCGTCGTCCAGGGTGAGGGGCTCGCCCGCTTTGAAGCCGTGGTGTTCGAAGCGGGCCGGAAGCTGGCCGAGGCGGACGGGAAACAGCGGCGGGGCGAAGATCCGGTTTAGAGGCTCCATGGCGCTCTCGCCCTCGAGATTGCCGCAATAGGTGCGGATCACCCGCTCCTTGGCGAGAAGAGCGGGCTTGAAGAAGGGCAGGCCGCTGATGTGATCGAGATGGAGGTGGCTGAGAAGGATGTCGATCTTGTCCGGGGCGGAGGGGCCGAGTTCGCTGCCGAAGGCGGACAGACCGGTTCCCGCATCGAGGATGAACAGGCGCTCGCCGCAGCGGACCTCGATACAGGGGGTGTGCGAACCGAACTCGACGAATTGCGGACCGGAGGCGCAGGTGGAGCCGCGTATGCCCCAGAACCGGACCCGCAACGCGTCAGAGGATGCAACACGCCTTATCATTTCAGGATCATGGCCAATCGAAAACCCTGCTTATGTGCGCTGGCGCACATCGATAAGCTGCCCACGAGCGGGTCGGCAGGTCAAGGTAAATATTGTATCACGCACTCAGCGCCTCCAGGGATCTGGTGCGGCGATCCATGACCGGCTCGCCCCGCTCGAAATGGATAACCGCGTCGAAGGGCGGTTGATCCATGGCCGGCGAGATCGCCGGCGTCGCGAGGATCAGCCCCCGTCCCACGAGGGCGCGGCGCAGGGACGCGACGAGCCGGTCGGCGGCCGGTCCCGGCAGACCGTCGAGCGCCCGCTGCACCACCAGGATGCTCGGGCGGCGCACGAGGCCGCGCACGAGGTCGATGGCGGCCGCCTCGCTCAGGGTGAGATCGTCGCCCTGCGGGTCGATCGGCGTGTCGAGCCCGATGCGCGACACCTCCCCGTCGAGGCCCCTCTGGGTCAGGACGCGGCGCGTGACCTCCTGGACCGACGCGAGCGCGCCGGCCTGATCGGCCGCGATGCGCCCGAAGAGCAGGTTGTCCTGGATGCTGGCCGCCGCGCAGAACCGCTCCTCGTCGTAGAACTCGATCGCGGATTTCAGGCTCACCGGCAGCATGCGGGCGAAATCGGCCCGGGCCACGAGGATCTGCGCCTCCAGGCCGGCCTCGAGCAGTCCCAGGCGATGCCGGCTCTCGTTGTAGCGCAGGGCGAGACCGATCAGGCGCTCCCGGTCCCGGGAGGTCTGGTCGCTGCGCCGCTGCTCGTTCCTCCGGTCGACAAGATCCTGGAAATACGGGCGGTCCGCCGCCGAGAAGAACGAGAAGCGCTCGAAGAGGGGGGACCCGTCCGGGATGTCGGAGAAGATCTCGATCATGCTCGTGGCGATGGAGAGCCCCATCCGGGCGAGCGGCTTGGTGAGCTCGTTGGCCTCCAGGATCGCTCGCACGAAGGGGTGGCTCGCCAAGCGATCCTCCTGGAACGAATCCCCGATGGGCTTTCCGAACAGGAGGTTCTCGCCGATCGTGGCATAGCGGTTGTAGCGGGTGGCGCTGAAGGGGTCGACAAAGCGGTCGAGCTGCTCGGCGGCGAGCGCCGCCTGCACGGCGCGGCGCGCATCCACGATGGCGGCGGCGAATGTCGGCTCCCGGTCCGGATCGATGGTTCCGGACAGGCCACGGGCATGAGTCAGACGGTCCAGGCCGGCCACCGCGATGGCCTCGGACAGGCGGTGGTCGAGCTCGCCCGCCGGCGCAGCGGCGCCGTAGAGCAGGTTGTCCTTGAGGCTGCCGTCGATCAGCACGGTGCCGCCCGCGAAGGCGATGCGCCGGCTGCGCTCCACCGGATCGGCGGCGGACAGGTCGATGCCGCCATAGGTCAGGCGGCCCATGGATGGCGGGATCTGGCCGCTCATGAGGGCCGCCAGGAGCCGCGGGCCTGCATCCCCGTCGCCCACCAGGGCCACATGGGACGGGAAGGCGAGGTTCAGGTTGACCGAGGTCACCCGCGCCCCGCTCGCCGGGTCATAGGCCGAGACGCCCTGGGCCACGAGGGCGCCGCTGTCGGGGAGGCCGGCCTTGCCCTTCAGGGCGGCGCGCAGCTTCAGCGGCCCGAGCCCCCGACCCAGATCGATGAGAAGCGCCCTCGCCCTCAAGGCGAGCCGGTGCCACTGGACCACCTCCCGGGTGCCGTAGGCGGCGAGCGCCGCCGCGAGCACGCTGGCCGCCACCGTCCCGGCCGACACGGGACGACCCTGCGAGAACCAGGCTCCCAGGGTCAGGACGGACAGGGGGGCGATCATGAGCACGGCCGCGGAGCCCGCCTCCGCCAGGGCGAGGCGGTATTCCCGCTTCATCACCGGCCGATGGCTCGCGACCAGCGCCTCCCGCACCCGGTTGCGCTCGTAGGGGGCCGTGCCGTGCGCCCGCAGGGCCGGAATGCGGTGCTCCAGCTCCGCGAACACGCCCTCGGCCTCATCGCCCTCCTGGTGCCGGGCGGCGGTGGCGTCGAAGCGCAGGAGGGAGCGGCGGGCGCTCACCACCGCGCCCAGGACCAACACCAGCGCCAGGGCGGCCCCGAGACGCCAATCCATGACGAACACGTACGCGCAGGCGAGCCCGATCATCCCGCCGAGCTTCACCGGCATGAGCAGGCTGGATCCCAGCACGCCGCTCTCCCGCGCGAGGCCCCGGCCGGCGAGGGCCGTCACCATGGCGATCTCGTCGTGGGAGGCCGTGGGCACCTTCAGGATGACGTCGAGGGCGGCCGACTGGGTCCTGGTCAGCATCCTGAGCCCGACGCCGACCACCAGCCATTCGAGCCCGACCAGGATCAGGCCGAGGAGAAGGGGGATCATCAGGATCCCGACGATCGACGCCAGGGCGAAGGCTTCGGGGCCCAGCACGACGCCCGGGACCAGCACGATCGGCTCGGGCCAGAGGGCCGCCGGCGGACTCAGGGCGATCCGCAGGAAGGTGGCCGGCGCATGCCAGCCGCCCGATCCCCCGGTGGCCCGGTCCACGACGAGGCGCACGAGATCGAAGCCGAGAAGGATCAGAAGGCCGGCCAGAGCCAGAAGGCTCAATCCGACGAGATGGCGACCAGGAGATGTTTTCCACGCCAGGCGCAGCGGGTCGCGCTCCACGACAAGTCCCAAGGACAACTCCAACAGGCGATCAGTTTCGGTGACGGTGGGATACCCTAGTGCATTTTCTCGGCGAATGGGATCTGCCTCGTGGTCAAAAAGTGCGCTCCGGCACAAAACGGCCGGATGCCCGGCCGGGGCCGGTCCCGTGCAGGCCGTCGCTCCGCTCAAACTCTGCCGCCACGACCCCTCGCCGCGCCGCGCTTCCACGCTATGTCACCTCCCTTGCTCCTCTGCCTTGCTGCCTTTCACGGAGGATCGGTGAGCCTGTCCATGACGTCCCTCCTGCCGCTCGATCCGGTGTTCCAGCTCGTTCTCGAGGTGCCGACCCGCACCCCGAGCCCGGACCTGCCGCGCCGCCTGACGGGGCTGTTCAAGGAGCTGGCCCTGGCGGAGCCGGACCGTCCGGTCGAGGACATCGAGGATCAGATCTGGGCCCTGTGGGGATCCCACGAGGACCGGCTCGCCGAGGAGACCTTGATGGCCGCCATCGAGGCCATGGGGTCGGGATCGCTCAAGACCGCCCGGCCCCTGCTCGATCATCTGGTCGCCCGGCATCCGGGCTGGGCGGAGGCCTGGAACAAGCGGGCGACGCTCGCCTCCATCGAGAAGCGCGACGCGGACAGCCTGCTCGACATCGCCCAGACCCTGCGGCTCGAGCCGCGCCACTTCGGGGCCATCGCGGGCTTCGGCAACATCTGCCTGCGCAACGGCCATCTCAACGAGGCCCGGGCGGCGTTCCAGATCGCGCTTGCCATCAACCCGCACATGGACGACCTGCGCGACATGCTGGAGAACCTGTCGCCGCATCACCTGATGCTGCACTAAAGCATCGGACCCAAAAGTGGACTTGCACTTTTGGGATCCATCCGATGCTTTCTTCTTGGATGAGAGCATCGGTCAGAACGGAAAACCGGATCCACTTTTCCGTCCGATGCTCTAGAGTATCGGACCCAAAAGTGGACCCACTTTTGGGATCGGATCCGATACTCCTTCCCTTAAGCAGCGCATCGTTCGGAGCGGACCCAGCGGGCCGCGCAAGCGAAAACCGGGTCCACTTTTCCGCACGATGCGCTAGGATCGGGCCTTACAGGATCGGAAGGGCCGGGACAGGCCTGGCCATGACGGAGCGGGTTGTCGTTCCCGCGATATGGACGCGACCGTCACCCCAGTTCGAAGGTCGAGATCCCGTAGATGCGCGGCAGGGGCAGGTCCGGGGTTTCGCCGCGATACATCCGGGCCGTCTCGAACACGGCCGAGAGGCCATGGCGCGCGGCGAGCCGGTGGGCGGCCGCGTTCGGCTCGGGCAGGTCGAGGAACACCGCATCGCCCTTCGCTTCCGATGCGAGCGCCCGGAACAGCAGGTCGGCCTCATGCTCGCCGTCGGCGAACAGGGGGCCGATCTTGAAGCCGCTGCGACAGGCCCGGACGACCCCGTAACCCTCGACGCCCCCGTCCCTCACGAGAGCGACGGCCTTGCGGGCCTCCGGCCTGAGCCAGCAGCGCAGGAAGGTGTCGCGCGGTGCCGGAAAGAACGGTCGGTCGTAGGCGAGAACGGCATCGACGATTTCAGGCTTCACCGGCCGCAGGCCTGCGTCCCGGGGCGCTTCGAGGTGCGGGATGCCCCCGAAACGGATGTTGCGATGGGCCAGGGCGAAGCCGGACCGCCGGTAATTGTCCTGCTGGGCCACCACCCCGTCGAGGCCCACAAGGCGGTTCGCGAGACGATCCATGCCGGCCTGCCACAGACGGTGGCCGAAGCCCTGGCCGCGTCGGTCGGGCCGGACGATGTAAAGACCGAGAAAGCCGAACGCGCCGCCGTAGCGGACCACCGAGATGGAGGCGACCGGCTCGGTGCCGAGACTGCCGACCAGGAATCCTCCCGGATCGGCCGCGTGAAAGCATTCCACGTCCCCGAGGCCGGGGTTCCAGCCCTCGGCGGCCGCCCAGTCGATCGCCAGGTCCAGGTCCGGGCGCGTCATCACGCGGATCGTCCAGTCGTCGGAAGGTTCGCCTGCCATGGCCGGCCTCGTGACTCGGGTGAGGGCGCTCGCCGCCAGTCTATCGGAGACGCGCGGCGCCGTTGAGTCCCGGGCAAGTGAGTCCCGGGCAAGTGAGACCCGGACAAGCGCGACAACGGGGCCGTTGCAGGCCGGCCGCGGGGGCGTACCCTGGGCTTCATGTCCGATTCGCCCGCCCTTGTTTCCCGCCCCATCGTCCTGCCCACGGATGGCCGCCAATCCACCATCGCCCTCGGAGTCCAGCGCGGCGTGCGCCGCCTGTTCGCGCAGCTCGGCCACGTGAGCCTGCCGGAATTCACCCTCGCCAACGGCCGGCGCGCCGATCTCATCGCGCTTGCCCCCGACGGCGCGCTCACCATCGTGGAGATCAAGTCGAGCGTGGCCGATTTCCGGGCCGACCGGAAATGGCCCGATTACGAGGATTTCTGCGACCGGTTCTATTTCGCCGTGCCCGAGACCGTGCCCTTCGACATCCTGCCGGAGGATCGCGGCCTGATCGTCGCCGACAGCTTCGGGGCGGCGATCGTCCGGGAGGCCTCGCATCATCCGCTCGCGGGCGCCCGCCGCAAGGCCGTGACCCTGCGCTTCGCCCATTCGGCCGCCTCGCTGCTGCATGCCCTCGCCGATCCGGACCGGGTCGCGGACGGACGCCTCTGACCCGCCGCGGGTTCGCGCCACGCGTTTCCTGTGCAAGTCCGTCTTGACGGCGGTTGCGGGACCGGCCGCCTGGCGTCACTCTCCCGCCCATGACCGGATCCGCCGGTCGCGGGGGCGATCATGGAACAGGCCATCCGGCTTCTGCTCAGCAACTTCACGCTCACCCTCTTCGCCGTCGGGCTGGTCGCATCGCTCATCGCCCTGCTGCGCCGCCCGCGACCCTGGACCCGGACGACAATCGTCGAGGCGCTCCTGTCCTGGTTCCTGTTCTTCTCGCTCGGCGTGAGCTTCCTCTACAACTTCGTCATGCATGTCTTCTTCTCGGAGATGGCCGCTGCCTTCATCGGCTGGCAGACCAGCCCGTTCCAGAAGGAGGTGGGCTTTGCCAGCCTCGGCTTCTCCGTGGTTGGGTTCATGGCGTTCAGGGGCGGTCGCGGCCTGCGCCTCGCCGCTCTCGCGGGTCCGGCCTGTTTCCTGTGGGGGGCGGCGGCCGGCCACGTGCAGCAGATGGTGCAGGCGCACAATTTCGCCCCGGGCAATGCGGGCGCGATCTTCTACACGGATGTCCTGCTGCCGGTCTTCGGGCTCGTTCTGCTCCGGATGCGGTACCGTGAGGATCCGCGCCCCCTCGCCCAGGAGCCGTCAGGCGCGTTCTCGCGCTGAGCCCGGCAGAGAGCCGGGCGAGGGCCTGGCGTTCGGGGTGTCAGCGCGGGGCGCGCTTGGCGAGGATGCGCTGCAGGGTCCGGCGGTGCATGTTGAGGCGGCGCGCGGTTTCCGAGACGTTGCGGCCGCAGAGCTCGTAGACGCGCTGGATGTGCTCCCAGCGCACCCGGTCGGCCGACATGGGGTTTTCCGGCGGCAGGGCGCGTTCGCCCGGCTGCGCCATGAGCGCGGCGTGGATCTCGTCCGCATCGGCGGGCTTGGCCAGATAGTCGAAGGCGCCCATCTTCACCGCCGTCACGGCCGTGGCGATGTTGCCGTAGCCGGTGAGGATCACGCCGCGGGCGTCGGGACGGCGGCTTTTCAGACGCTCGATCACATCCAGCCCGTTGCCGTCGCCGAGGCGCATGTCGATCACCGCGAAGGCCGGCGGTTCGCTTTCGATGGCCGCGAGGCCGTCCGTCACGCTTTCGGCCACGCGAACCTGATAGCCGCGGCCTTCCATGGCGCGGGCGAGACGGGTCGAGAACGGCCGGTCGTCGTCGACGATCAAGAGGCTCTTGTCGGCGCGATCTTCGAACGCGGCAGGCGCATCGGCCATCAGAATATCTCCTTGCATGTTGGGCTTTAACTCCCTCATGAGCGAGCCTGTCCGGCTCCTTTCTCATATGGGAATCCTTCCCCTAGCCTTGGAGAGACAGCGTGGACTCTCCCTGCGGCGAAATTGCCGCACCTCGTTCAAACGCATGACGGGGCCAAACGATCCGTGCGATGGCCCCCGAGGCCGGCGGCGCGGCGTTCGTCAGGGTCAGTTCCGCCCCCGAGCGCTCGATGAGGGTCTTGGCGATGAACAGGCCGAGCCCCAGGCCGCCGCCCTCCTCGCTGTCCTCCGTCCGCTCGGCGGCGCTGCGGGTGGTCACGTAGGGCTCGCCCACCCTGAGCAGGATATCGGGCGCGTAGCCCGGGCCGTCGTCCCGGATCTCGATGAAAACCTCGTGAGGGGACCAGAACGCCTCGATGGTCACCCGGCTTTCGGCGAAGTCCGTGGCGTTGTCGAGGATGTTGGACAGGCCGTAGACGACCCCCGGATTGCGCCGCCCCATGGGTTCCGGACCCTCGCCCCGCGTCTCGACCTGCACGTCGAACCCCACGGCGCGCTGCGGCTCGACGATCTCCTCCACCAGATGGCTCAGGGAGATGGTCTCGAGAAATTCCGATTCCTCCTCCTGGCCCATGGAGGTGAGCTTGGTCAGGATGGTGCGGCAGCGCTCCACCTGCTCCTGCAGGAGCCGCAGGTCCTCGCCCACCGGCCCGTCCTTGGGCATGGCGTGGCTCAGCTCCTTGGTCACCAGGGCGATGGTGGCCAGGGGGGTTCCGAGTTCGTGGGCCGCCGCGGCCGCGAGGCCGTCGAGCTGGGACAGGTGCTGCTCCCGCGCGAGGACGAGCTCCGTGGCGGCGAGCGCCTGGGCGAGCTGCCGGGCCTCCTCGGCGACGCGCCAGGCATAGATGCCCGTGAAGGCCGTGCCGAGCACGATCGCCGTCCAGATCCCGGTAACGTAGAGGAACGGCAGCGTGAAGCTCTGCGCCGGAGACCAGGGCAGAGGCTTATGGGCGAGCACCAGCAGCGTCGCGCAGCCGATGGCCAGGAGGCCGAGGCCGAGGGTCCGCTCCGGGGTGAGCGCCGTGGCCGAGATGAGCACGGGCGCCAGGAACAGCATGGCGAAGGGGTTTTCCAGCCCGCCGGTCAGATAGAGGAGCCCCGCCAGTTGCAGGATGTCGAAGGCGAGGAGCGCCGTGGCGATGGTGTCGCTGAGCCGGTGGCTCGCCGGGTATTGGATCCGCAGGAGCAGGTTGACCCAGACCGAGGCGCTGATGACCAGGAAGCAGAGGGCGAAGGGCAGAGGGAAGCCGAGCCCGAACCGGACCCCGGCGACGGCGGCCGCCTGACCCGCGATGGCGAGCCAGCGCAGGCGAACGAGGGTGTCGAGGCGCAGGTGCCGGGCGTGGTGGGTCAGGCTCTTCTGGTCGATCTTGGACATCACCGAACAGAATAGGGTGGCCTCAACGTTCGCCAAGCATCCGGCCTTGGACTATCGTCCTATCGACGACTTCGGCGGCGGTCTGAAACCAAAGTATGTAGTTCGTTTTCGCAGTGGAGGAGCTAGTCTGTTGCAATAATCTGAAGGAACTTTAATCTTAAAATTACGGTTGAGGATAAAGCCTACCGCGTGATGCGAGAACCAGGCACCCGGCCCTTGGGGACAGTTAGATGAATTTTTCCTATGTATGGTACGATACCGCGCATTGGCTTTTGAGTCCGGCTCGCGCAGCTTCCGATATCACCAAGCACTTTTTCGACAATCCCGACAATCCCCTCACGAACACGCCCTACGGCCGGACCGTTTCGGCGGCCTGCGAGCTGTTCGAGCGCACCACCCGGCGCTATGGCAAGCCCACCTTCGACCTGCCTACGACGGTGATCGGCAACGAGGAGGTGGGGGTCACCGAACGGATCGTCTGGGAGCGCCCCTTCTGCCGCGTCATTGCCTTCGAGCGGGATCACGCCCGGGCCGAGGACCAGCCGAAGCTCCTGATCGTGGCCCCCATGTCGGGCCATTACGCTACGCTTTTGCGCGGCACGGTCGAAACCTTCCTGCCGACCCACCGGGTCATGATCACCGACTGGGCCGACGCCAGCATGGTGCCCCTGGCCGAGGGCCGGTTCGATCTCGACGACTACATCGACTATCTCAAGGCCATGTTCCGGGACCTCGGCCCGAACTTGAGCGTGATGGCCGTGTGCCAGCCGGCCGTGCCCGTCATCGCGGCGGTCGCCCGCCTCGAGGCCGAGAACGACCCTCTCGTTCCGCGCTCCATGATCCTCATGGGCGGGCCCATCGACACCCGCCGCTCGCCCACCGCCGTGAACCGGCTGGCCGAGGAGCGCGGCATCGACTGGTTCCGCCAGCACTGCATCACCAAGGTGCCGCCGTCCCACCCGGGCTTCTGGCGCGACGTCTATCCGGGCTTCCTGCAGCTGTCCGGCTTCATGGCCATGAACATCGACCGGCATCTCACGGCCCATTACGAGATGTTCAACCATCTCGTGGAGGGCGACGGCGATTCGGCCGAGAAGCACCGGGACTTCTACGACGAGTATCTCGCGGTCATGGACCTGACCGCCGAGTTCTACCTGCAAACGGTCGAGACGGTGTTCGTCAATCACGACCTGCCCAAGGGCGAGATGATGCACCGGGGCCAGCCGGTGGACCTGATGGCCATCCGGCGCTGCGCCATCATGGCGGTCGAGGGCGAGCGGGACGACATCTCGGGCGTGGGCCAGACCCTGGCGGCCCTGGACTTGACCCCCAACCTTCCCTCCGACAAGAAGCTCTATCATCTCCAGGCCGGGGTCGGTCACTATGGCGTCTTCAACGGTTCTCGTTTCAGGGCTCAGATCGCTCCTCGAATCGTTGAATTCATTGAGAATCACAGCCGAGAACCAGCCCGGACGAAGCCGTCAAGGGCATGATCCTGTTCTTGATACGTTCTTAGGAGCGGCAAACGGCTGCGCTGACAGAATCAGCCTGACAGGGCAGATTGCGGACATGAAATCCGCCCTGTTCCGCCGCGTTCCTGCGGACCCGCCTCATCTCAAAGTCGTCCACGAAGGCCAGACCTTCAAGGTGGCCCTCAAACGTCGTCCGACCGCCAAGCGGATCACGCTGCGCGTCTCCAACGCGACCGGCGAGGTCGTGCTCAGCATCCCCGAGCGCACCGATGTGGGGCTCGCCCAGAAGTTCGCCGACAGCCACAGCCAGTGGATCGCCACGCGGCTCGCCAAGGTGCCGGAGCGGGTGCTCTTCGAGCCGGGCGCCCTCGTGCCCTTTCGTGGCGTGCCCCACCGGATCGTCCACTGGTCGGCGATTCGCGGGGTGACCCAGGCGGCCCGGAGCGCCACGGGCGAGCCGGTCATCGCGGTCGCCTGCGAGGCCGCCCACGTGGCCCGGCGGGTGCGGGACTTTCTCGAGGCGGAGGCCAGGAAGGACTTTGCCGCCGCCGTGAAGAAGCATACGGCCCAGCTCGGCCAGCCGGCCAAGCGCATCACCGTGCGCGACACCAAGAGCCGCTGGGGCTCGTGCTCGGCCAACGGAGCGCTCAACTTCTCCTGGCGGCTGATCATGGCGCCGCCCTTCGTGCTCGATTATCTCGCCGCCCACGAGGTGGCGCATCTGCGCGAGCTCAACCATTCCAGCCGGTTCTGGAGGCTCACGCACCAGCTCTGCCCGCGCACGGACGAGGCGGAGGAGTGGCTCAAGACCTACGGCAGCGCCCTGCACCGGATCGGGTGAGGACTGCCGAGCCCGTCGATCGACACGAGCCTCTCCGTCATCACCGGCCTTGTGCCGGTGATATCGAGCGGAAAAGCGTGGCGTTCCACAGGATCGGGATGGCCGGGACGAGCCCGGCCACGACATGCGCAGGATGGCTCCCACCGCGGTTTTGCCCGTCTCCATTGTTTCCATTGGACAATTTATCGGTTTCTTAACTGCTGCCCCGCAGACATGCCGTTAGGGCAATAGACCTGACCTTCGTCGATCCGGCCGCTTCCTCGAGAGCCAGACGCACGGCCGGTCGGCAGGGGCAAGATTCCAATGGCACTGAAAAATTTTCGATCCCGCAGAAGGTGATCGCGGTCGTCTCCCTCATGGGACTGGTCGCCGCGGTGATCGCGGTCGTGGGCTGGCGCGAAACCTCCCGGCTCAAGGACGCGATGGAGATCGTCGGCCCGCGCGAGGAGGCCGCCCGCGAGGCCATGGACCTGCGCGTCGACATCATCGCCATCAGCCGCATGACCTACCAGGTCGCCCTGCAGCCGACCAAGGCATCCGACTTCGGCGCCGAAGCCGAGCGCCGCACGAGGGAGATGCTCGACCGGTTCAAGAAGCTCGAGGCGGTGGCTGATTCCCAGGAGAGGCTCCTGCTCGGCCAGATGCGGGGATCCCTGAACGCCTATTTCGACGTCATCCGGACCATGATCGCGGTAGCGGCCTCCGGCAAAGGCACCGACCCGGCCGTCATGGCCGCCGAGGTGGATAAGGGACTCGCGTCGCAGCGCAGCGTCACCGACACGGTGAAGGCCTACAGCACCTACACGGCCAAGAAGCTCGCCGACATGCGCGCGGCCGCCGAGGACAGCGCCAATGGCGCCGTCCGGCTCCAGATCGGCGTCGCGGCCGCCGGCATCGCGCTCGGCGTGCTGATCAGCCTCCTGATGACGAAGGTCAGCATCGTGGCGCCCCTGCGCAATCTGACCTCGGTCATGCGCCGGCTCGCCGACGACGATCTGGCGGCCGAGCTGCCGTCCGGCAACCGCAGCCGCGACATCGGCCAGATGATCGAGACGGTCCAGGTGTTCAAGGACCGTATGGTCCGCAACAAGGCCCTGGAGCTCGAGGCGATCCAGGCCCGGGAGGCGTCCGAGGTCCAGCGCAAGCGCATGATGACCGAGCTGGCCGAGACCTTCGACGGCGCCATCGGCGAGATCATCGAATCGGTCTCGACGGCGGCTGGCCGCATGCAGGCCACGGCCGAGCAGCTGACCAATTCCGCCCAGGCCACGTCCTCGCGCTCCACGGCCGTGGCGGCCGCCGCCGAGCAGACCTCGGCCAACGTGCTCGCCATGTCGAGCGCCACCGAAGAGCTCGGCGCCTCCGTGGGCGAGATCAGCCGCCAGGTCGAGCAGTCGGCCGTCATGTCCCGCGAGGCCGTGCAGGCCGCGACCCTGACGACCGAGATCGTCTCGCAGCTGAGCGCCGCGGCCGACCGGGTCGGGGCCGTGATCGACATGATCTCGGCGATCGCCGGCCAGACCAACCTGCTGGCCTTGAACGCCACCATCGAAGCCGCCCGCGCCGGCGAGGCCGGCCGCGGCTTCGCCGTAGTGGCCACCGAGGTGAAGTCGCTCGCCGACCAGACCTCCAAGGCCACGGCCGACATCTCGAGCCAGATCGCCGCGATCCAGACCTCGACCTCCAAGGCCGTGGAAGCGATCAGCGGCATCACCCAGCGCATCCAGGCCATGAGCGATGTGTCCGGCAGCATTGCCATGGCGGTGGACCAGCAGGGCGCCGCCACCCGGGAGATCGTCGCCTCGGTCAACCAGGCCTCGGCGGGAACCGGCGAGGTGACGGCCAATATCAGCCGGGTGGCCCAGGTGGCCGAGGCGACGGAGGTCGCGGCCCATCAGGTGCTGACGTCCTCCTCGGCTCTCGTGGGCCAGGCCGAGCACCTGCGCAACCAGGTCAACGACTTCCTGGCGACCGTCCGGGCAGCTTAGGAACCGCCAAATCAGATGACAGGTGCGCCGATTTCGGCTTAACCGGGCGTGCCTGTCACCGACGAAACCGTCTCATGCTCAAACCCGACACGCTGGCCCTCACCGTCGTCCTGGCCCTGCTCACCGCGCTGGGTCCCCTGTCGACGGACATGTATCTGCCATCGCTCCCGGCGATCGCCGCGGGCCTGAACGCCACGACCGGGCAGACGCAGCTCACCCTGTCGGCCTTCCTCCTCGGCTTCGCGGCCGGGCAGTTCTTCTACGGGCCGGTATCCGACCGGATCGGACGCAAGCCGGTGCTGCTCTTCGGTCTCGGGCTCTTCACCCTCGCGAGCCTGATCTGCGCGCTCTCGCCCACCATCGAGACCCTGATCGGCGCGCGCTTCCTTCAGGCGCTCGGTGCTTCGGGACCCATCGTGCTCGGGCGCGCCATCGTGCGCGATTTCTACGAGGGGCCGCGCGCCGGGCGCGAATTGTCGCGCATGGGCACGATCATGGGCGTGGTGCCGGCTGCGGCTCCCGTTCTCGGCGGGGTCATCGAGCGCTTCACCGGCTGGCGCGTGACCTTCGGGGCCATGATCGTCTGCGGCATCGCGCTCGCCGCCACGATCCTGTGGCGCATGCCCGAAAGCATCCGCCGGAAATCGGACGTGCCGATCTCGTTTCCGGCGATCCTGCGCGGTTTCGGGCTCCTGCTCGGCCATGCCGGGTACCGGACCTATGTGGGCCTGTCGATGCTCACCTATGGCGGGCTCTTCGCCTTCATTTCGGGCTCGTCCTTCGTGCTGCAGAAGATCTACGGCCTCGACGAATTGTCCTTCGCGTTCTCGTTCACCTTCGTGGTGGCGGGCTTCATGACCGGCACCACCCTGGCGCAGCATCTCGTCGGCCGCTACGGGCTCGACGGCACCATCCGGATCGGCGTGACGTGCCTCGCGCTCGGCGGCCTGACCATGCTGTGCCTGGTGCTGGCGGGGGTGCGGTCCTCGCTCGCCATCAGCGCCCCCATGGCGATCTACGGGGTGGGCGTCGGCCTCACCATGCCGCAATCCATGGCCTCGGCGCTGATGCCCTTTCCGGACTGGGCCGGCGCGGCCTCGTCCCTGCTCGGCATCTGCCAGATGACCTTCGCGGGCGTGGTGGGCATTCTCCTCGGCCACAATCTCGACGGCTCCGCGCTTCCCCTGCCGGCCACCATCGCGGCCACGGGCGTGCTGGCGCTCGGCCTCTTCCTGGCCACGGGACGGGCTCGTCGGGGAAAGCCCGGCTGATGGCTCTGCCGCGGACGGCGCCTGTCGGGCGCCGCCCGGATCTAGAGCATCGGACGGACCCAGAGGGCCGCGTCAGCGACCCGAAGGGCCACGCCAGTGAAAAGTGGATCCGGTTTTCCGTTCTGACCGATGCTCTCATCCAAGAAGAAAGCATCGGATGGATCCCAAAAGTGCAAGTCCACTTTTGGGTCCGATGCTTTAGCCGGATCGATGGTCAATCAGACGATGAAGAAGCTGGCATAGGTCAAGGCCGGCTTGGTGCCCGCATTCGTGAAGGTCGCGATGTGGACCTGGCTGGCGCCACCCGTCCCGTCGGCGTCGTAGTAGAGCTCGCCCTTGGCCTGGTCGTAGATGACCCGATCCTCTTTTCCCAGGGCCTTCGTGCCGAGGACGAAGTCGCTCGCCTTCAACCGGCCGAGATCGGAGGTCTTGAACCCCGTGAAGGTGCTCAGGGACAGATAGACGCGGTCGTATTCCGCGACCTTGAAGTCCTGAATCAGGTCAGGGCCGGCCGTGCCCGGCGTGCTGCGCTCGAACAGGAAGATGTCGGCCCCCTTGCCGCCGGAGAGAACGTCCGTCCCGGCGCCGCCGCTCAAGGTGTCGTTCCCGGTTCCGCCCGCGATCGTGTCTGCGCCGCTGCCGCCCCTGATCAGGTCGGAGCCGTCGGTCCCGGTCACCGTCTCGGGATTGACGTCCTGGATCTTGATCGTGAAGTCCTTGACCTTCCGGACCGAGCCGTCGGTCACCGCGACGGTGACCTTGAACGAGGTGAGCTGCTCGTAATCGATCTTGGCGTTGTTCTTGACGCGCAGCTGGTTGTCGACCAGCTCCACGCGCCCGCCGCCGTCGTTGAGCAGGGTGTAAGTGCGCTGGCCCTGGCCCGGAAGAGTCGAGGACAGGGTGCCGATGATCTGGCCGACGGCGCTGTGTTCGGCGACCGCGGTGCCGGACAGCAGGATGTCGAGGGGCGCCGGGTTCGCATCCGTCACCTTGATGGCGATGGTGCTCGAAACCTTGCCGCCATAGCCGTCCGATGCGACGACGCCGTAGCTGAAGGTGGCGTCGCCGGTCACCTGGATCAGGGACGGGTCCCTGACCTGGATGGTGCCGTTGACGATTTCGAAGCGGCCGTCGGCGCTGACGCGCCCGTTCGTTCCGCCGAGCGCGTTCGTGAAGGCAAAGGTGACTGGATCGTTGTCGGCATCGGTCGAGGAGAGCGTGCCGGCGACCGCATGGGCGGCCGACGTCTCGGAGATCGTGCCGCCGGCGAGAAGGGGCGCCGTCGGCCCGTGGTTGACGTCCGCCACATGGATCGCGATCGAGCCCGAGGTGGTGCCGCCGTGACCGTCCGTGGCCGTGACCGCGTAGGTGAAGGTCTGGTTGCCCTCGACCTGGACGAGCGACGGATCGTTGACCACCACGATGCCGTTGACGATCTTGAAGCGCCCGTCGGCGCTGACGAGCCCCGACGAATCGGGCTGCGCCCAGTCGAACGTGATGGTCAGGGCATCGCCGTCCTGATCGGTTGCCGTCAGGGATCCGACGGTCAGGTCCATCGTCAGCCTGTCGGAGATGTCGCTGTGCGACAGAACCGGTGCAGTCGGCGCATGATTGACATACCCGGTCGCGACGGAATTCACCGTGGCGACGCTGGCCGCCGTGGCCGTCGCGCCGCTCGCATCCGTGACCGTGATCGCGAACGTGGTCGTCTCGATGGAACCGCTCTCCGCCAGGGGACGGTCGGTCGGATTGAACAGGAGCGCGGCAATCGCCGTGCGCACCTGCGCGAGGGTGCCGGTGACCGTGAACGTGCCCGTGGCCGCATCGTAGGCGCCGCCCTGGACCGGGACCAGCGCGCCCTTTCCGGCGTCGTCGAGCCGGATGCTCACGGTCAGCACGTCGCCGGCATTCGGTTCGTTCACCCCGAGAAGGGTGAACGGCGCCACGAGGTCCGTGTTTTCCGTGTCGGCCATCGTGAAGGTCTGCGGCACGAAGGAAATCGTGGGAGCGCGGTTGGCCGTCACGCTCGTCACGGAGACGTTCGCGTTGGGCGTGGCCGAGGCCCCTTCCCCATCGGTGAGCGTGATGGCGAAAGCCGTCGTCAGGGCGTTTCCCGCCGCATCGTTCGGCCGGTCGAAGGGATCGTGGACGAGGCCGCGCAGGGCGTTCTGGACCTGCTCCGCGGTGCCCGTGACCGTGTAGCGTCGCTCCTGGGCATCATAGGTGCCGATGCCGAGATGGGTCAGCGCGCCGTAGCTGTTGTTCAGGCTCACGACGGCCGTGACGCTGGCGCTGTCCGCATCCGTGATGGTGACGGACGTGAATTCCCTGACGGTCTCGGTGTCGGCGATCGTCAGGTTCACCGGCGACGCGAGCCCGCCGATCTCGGGCACCGCGTTGGTCCCGGCGATGCTGCCTTCGCCGACGAACTGGATGCGCTCGATATTGGCAAGCTTCGTGCCGTCGTAGTTGCGGACCGAGATGATGACCGTATCGGTGCCGCCCGTCGCGCCGTTGAGTTCGACCGCAAGGTCGCCGAGATCGTCGATGTAGAAGACGTCGTTGCCGTCGCCTCCGATCATGGTGTCGCGGCCGGCGGCGCCGTTCAGGGTGTCGTTGCCGCCTTTCCCCGTCAGGACATTGTTCAGGCCGTTGCCCGTCAACGACACGCTGCTGGAGGTCTGAGCGGTCAGGTTCTCGATGCCCGCCTGGAGCGTGTACGTGGACAGATAGGTTTCGATGGTGTCTGTGCCGCCGGCATCGACGAGCACGTCGTCGCGGTCTCCGGTCACGTAGGTATCGTTGCCGAGGCCGCCGACGAGCGTATCCGTGTAGCCGTCGCTGCCGGCGAGCGTATCGTTGCCGTCGCCGCCGGACAGGGAGTCGCTGCCGCCGAAGCCGACGATGTAATCGTTGCCGCCACCGCCCGAGATGGTGTTGTTCAAGGCGCTGCCGAAGATCGTGTCGTTCCCGTTCGATCCGATGAGCGAGCCGATCTTGAAGATCGTGTCAGTGGCATTTCTGACGCCGTTGTAATATTCGTCGACCCAGCCATTGCCGAGATCGGCCTTGATGGCTCCCAGGGACGCGCTGAGATCCTCATAGGTGAGCGTTGTCGATCCATTGCCGGTGATTCGGTTCACGCTCGGGGCAGACAAGGTGCCGTTCGCCATTCCGCCATGCACGGTGTCGTTGCCCAACGTGGCCACGATCGTGGTCGAGGCACCCGCATAGAGGACGTCGTTTCCGAGGCTGCCGTCGATGGTTGAGGCGAACCTGCCGCCGTAGATGGTGTCGTTGCCCTCGCCGCCGATGAGGCGGGTCACGTTGACCAGCGTGTCTTCGCCCTGTCCCGAGGCCCGGCCGGTGGACAGATCGGCATGGATCGTCTCCGTGCCGATATAGATCACCGTACCGTTGACGAGCGTGTCGTTCCCCGCGCCGCCGACCAGCGTATCGTCGTTGCCGCCGCCGGTCAGGGTGTCGTCGCCCTCGTTGCCGTAGATGTACCAGCCCTGCAGGGAATTGCCCGCATAGATCACGTCGCCGGCGGTCGAACCGTAGACCTCCTCGAAATTGAGCAGGGTGTCGAGATCGCCCCACGTGTCCGTGCCGGTGAGCGACTCGTAGGTCGTGTCCCCATAGGTCCAGGCCGAATCGCTCAGGTTGAGCACGATGCCCGCACCGCCCGTCTCCTCCCGATAGGAGAGGGTATCCCAGTCGATGCCTCCGTCGAGGGTGTCGTTCCCGGCGCCGCCGATCAGCAGGTCGTTGTCGATGTCGCCGTGAAGCTCGTCGCCGGCCAGACCGCCCCAGAGCGTATCGTAGCCCTCGGCGCCGTTGATCGTGACGGATATCGGGGTTTCCGGAGTGCCGAGCTCGTTGTCGTCGGCATTGCCCTGAATCACCGAGGCGGCCGTTAGGGTGCTCGCTGCGTCCGGCACCAGACGGGCTGGCAGGATCCCGGTGACTTGGATGGGTGAGGTCATGATCCGTTCCTCTCGTCGATGGTGCCGTCGATCCGCTTCGCGAAACGCGGATCACGATCGATGCAACGATGGATCATATCTAAACCATCCGATGTGCAAGCTCCTTGGACAAAGAGGGTCGGCCTGGCAAAAACACACGATGGGTTTGCAAGAATGACTGCTCCTTCAATCCCCGCTGACAAACCGCGGGAATTTGGCAACTCCAGCGTGCAGAAGGCCGGTCCCGACCCTGGCGCGAGGACCGGGCCGTGCCGGAAGCCGGCTCAGAGCCCAAACAGCTTCTCGAAGAAGTTCTTCTCGCGGCTGGCGCGCCGCTGCGGCGCGGGCTGGGGCGGGATCCAGGCATTGTCGCCGGTTCCCGCATTGGCATAGCGCGGATCGGGGCCGGCATTGGCCACCGGCACGTCGTCCCGGAACCGCTCGCTGCCCGGAAGCGGCACGGGCTGCTTGTCCTTCAGGGCCACCTTCATGAAATTGTGCCAGATCTCGCTCGGCAGATTGCCGCCGCTGACCCGCTTGGTGAGCGTGCCGTCGTCGTTGCCGAGCCAGACCCCCGCCACGAGATTGCCCGTGAAGCCCACGAACCAGGCGTCCTTGAAGTCGTCGGTGGTGCCGGTCTTGCCTGCCATGGCCCAGCCGGGAACCTGCGCCGACCGCGCCGTGCCGACCACGAAGGTGTTGTGCATCATCTCGTTCATCATCGCGACCGCGTTGGCGTCGATGACGCGGCCCAGGCCGCCGGAGCCCGGGCGCTTGTAGATCAGCTTGCCGTCCGTGGTCTTCACCTGCGAGATCACGTAGGGCACGACCCCCGTGCCGCCGTTGGCGAAGGCCGCGTAGGCGCTCACCAGTTCGAGGGGCGTCACCTCGGAGGTGCCGAGCGCCAGGGAGCCGTTGGCCTGCAGGGGCGACGAGATGCCGAGCCGCTGCGCGGTCTGCACCACGTTCTTCGGCCCGACCTCCATGTTGAGCTTCACCGCGATGGTGTTGAGGGAGAGCGCCAGCGCATCGCGCAGGGCGATCGGCCCGCGATACTTGCGGTCGTAGTTCTTGGGCGCCCAGCCGCCGAAATTGACCGGCCCGTCCTCGAGGACCGTGTCGGGCGTATAGCCCCGCTCCACGGCGGTCAGATAGACGAAGGGCTTGAAGGACGAGCCCGGCTGCCGGCGGGCCGTGGTGGCCCGGTTGAACTGGCTCGTCTCGTAATTGCGGCCGCCCACCAGGGCCTTGACCGCGCCGTCCGGCTGCAGGGCCACGAAGGCGCCCTGGCTCACGTTGAATTTCTGACCCTTGGCGTCGAGCTCCTCCACCAGGACGCGTTCGGCCGTCGTCTGCAGGGAGGGTTCGATGGTGGTCGAGACCACGATGTCGGATTCGACGTTGCCGACGAAGTCGTCGAGCACGTCCATCACGTAATCGGCCGCGTAATTGGCCGAGCCGGCCCCGTTCGCACGCACCGGCTCGGCGGGCGCCCCGAGGGCCGTCTTGGTCATGCCCGGCGTGATGAAGCCGATCTCGTTCATGGCCGCGATCACCAGCTCCGCGCGGGCCTGAGCGCGCTCGGGATTGCGGTTGGGGGCCAGACGCGACGGCGACTGCACGAGGCCCGCCAGAACGGCCGCCTCCGAGAGCGACACGTTGCGGGCCGACTTGCCGTAATAGCGCTGGGCGGCCGCCTCGACCCCGTAGGCGCCGGCGCCGAAATAGACCCGGTTCAGGTAGAGCTCGAGGATCTGGTCCTTCGAGTAGTTGCGCTCGAGCCAGAGCGCCAGGATGGCTTCCTGGATCTTGCGCGAGGCGGTGCGCTCCTGGGTCAGGAACAGGTTCTTGGCAAGCTGCTGCGTGAGGGTCGAGCCGCCCTGCAGGCCGCCCTTGTGGGCCAGGTTGCGGTAGACCGCGCGGGCGATGCCCGTCGGGTCGATGCCGAAATGGTCGTAGAAGCGCCGGTCCTCGATGGCCACGAAGGCCTTGGGCAGGTAGGGCGGCAGCTCCTTGAGCGTGACGGTGCGCCCGCCGGTCTCGCCGCGGTTGGCGAGAAGCGAGCCGTCGCTGGCCATGATGGCGATGTTCGGCGGGCGCTTGGGCACCGTGAGCTGATCGATGGGCGGCAGCTGCGAGGCGTAATAGGCCACCACGCCGCCGACCCCGATGACGCCCCAGAGACACAGCACCAGCCCGGCATAGACGAGCTTGCTGAACAGGGAACGGCCACCCTTGCGCTTGGCTTTTCTGGGCCTCGCGGGACGGCGCGGCCCGTCGCCGCCGTTCGAAGAAGCCCGCCTGCGCGCCATCGTTCCCCCTGCCCGGTCCTCGGGCGAAAGGCGAAAGTCCAGCCCGCCCGCTTCGCCAGCGGGCGCATCGAAGACCGGCTCCCGCCGGTCACGTCCGTTCGCCACCTCTAAAAACCCCGCATCGACATGACCGGTATATCGTCCGGCCTTTCATGCTCTGGAGCACCCTAATTGTGGCAGTTTAAGGGGCGGTTAACGGGGATTAACGCTTCCGCCGCGGAACTGCCGAGTTCGGGCGGCGTTCGCCCGCTGATGAATGCTTATGTCGTCGTGCTGGCGGGGTTCGGCGTGGTGGTGCTGCTCACCGCCTGGCTCCCCATGGTGCTCAAGGAACTGCCTCTGTCCCTTCCGATCTTCTGCGTCGGGCTCGGAGCGCTGATCTTCGCCTTCCCCGAGCTTCCGGGCGTCATGCCGCACCCCGGCGAGGAGCTCGCCATCGTCGAGCATCTCAGCGAATTCGTCGTCATCATCTCGCTCATGGGGGCCGGCCTGAAGATCGACCGGCCGTTCGGATGGAAGCGATGGCGGCTGACCTGGCGGCTGCTCGGCATCGCCATGCCGCTGACCATTCTCGGCCTCGTCTGGATGGGTCAGCAGATGCTGGGCCTGAGCCTCGCCGCTTCCCTGCTGCTGGCCGGCGCGCTGGCGCCCACCGATCCGGTGTTGGCGAGCGACGTGCAGGTCGGCCCGCCCATGGACCGGGAGGAGGACGAGGTACGCTTCACCCTCACGTCCGAAGCCGGCCTCAACGACGGCCTCGCCTTTCCCTTCGTGCTGCTCGCCATCTCCCTCACGCAGGAGGGAGGCGTGACCGGCATCGCGGAGTGGTTCGTCTACGCGGTGGCGTGGAAGATCGCGGCCGGAATCGGCATGGGATACGGGGTCGGACGGGCGCTCGGCTGGCTCACCTTTCACCTGCCGAATCGGGCCAAGCTCTCGCGGACCGGGGCCGGATTCGTGGCGCTCGGCATCACCTGCATCGCCTATGGTTTGACCGAGATGGTGAGGGGCTATGGGTTTGTCGCGGTGTTCGTGGCCGCGCTGGCTCTGCGCGCTACGGAGCCGGAGCACGAATACCATCAGAAACTGCACGACTTCGCCGAGGAGCTCGAGCGGCTCATGATGATGGTGCTGCTCGTCCTGTTCGGCGGAGCGATCACGGGAGGCGACCTCTTCGACGCCCTCACGTGGCAGGCCGCCGCCTATGCGTTCCTGGCGATCTTCGTCGTGCGGCCGCTTGCGGGCTGGATCGGGCTGATCGGAACCCATCCGCCCTCCGGCGAAAAGGCGGCCATCGGCTTCTTCGGCATCCGCGGCATCGGCTCGGTCTATTATCTCGCCTATGCCATGGGCCATGCGAAATTCGATGACGGTCATCTTCTGTGGAGCACGACCGGGTTCATCATCCTGGTCTCCATCGTGCTCCACGGCATCACGGTCACGCCGACCATGAGGCGGCTCGATCTGCGGCGCAAGCTCGCCGAACGCACGGCCGCGAGGGCCTAGAGAGAGCCCGGTCCGGCGAGGGCTATTCGGCCGCCAGCGGCAGCTCGCCGGTCTCCAGATCGGCCCGGGCGAGATCGCGGATGCGCCGCAGGTCGTTCAGGAACGCCTCATAGGCCTCCCGCTTCGTCGCCTCGTCGGGGAGGCGCAGCAGGTACGAGGGATGCACGGTGACGTAACCCTCGTAGGGCCCGAGCCGCGCCCGTCCGCGCGAGCGGGTGATCGGGGTCGCCTTGCCGGTGAGCGCCAGCAGGGCGGTGGCGCCGAGCGCCACGACGAGCTTCGGCTTCACCAGCTCCAGCTCCTTCATGAGCCAGGGCCGGTAATGCTTCACCTCGCCGGCCGTGGGCTTGGCGTGGATGCGCCGGTGGCCGCGCTGCTCGAATTTGAAGTGCTTCACCGCGTTGGTGAGGTAGGCCTGCTCGCGGTCGATGCCGGCTTCCTTCATGGCCTTTGTCAGGAGCTTGCCCGCGGGTCCCACGAAGGGGCGTCCCTGCAGGTCCTCCTGGTCACCCGGCTGCTCGCCCACGAAGACGATCTCCGCATGAGCGGGCCCTTCGCCGAACACGGCCTGGGTCGCGCCGGGCACGAGCGGTCCCGCCTTGGCGATGATGGCGTTGAGCTCCGCCAGGGTCTTCGGCTCCTGATCCCACATGGCCTCAAGAGCGCGCTCGGGGGTGCGTTTGGTGGGCATCGTCGCCTCCTGTTCGATCATCCGTTCAACGCGCTGCGAGGCGGTTTGGATCAGGCCGGGAATCGCCGCGGTCTCGGGCATGTTGCGCCAGTACTTCTTCGGCATCTCGGCGCGCATGGCGGTCGGGTTCACCCGGGCCGGGTTGAACACGCTCTCGTAATAGCCGCGCCAGCCCTCCTCGAAGCTGTCCTCGGCGGGCGCGTCCTCGCGCTGCCCCGGCGGGCCGAAGGTCAGGGCCGCGCGGTCCCACCGGACGGACCCGATGGGCGTGAGAATGGTCCAGTCCATGGAGCGGAAGCGGTCGACGAAGAAGGGCGCCGCCGCCTCCAGGATGAAGTGCTCGGGTTCGAACCACGCGGCGAAGCGTTCGAGATCCCCGCCGGTCATTCGGCGGAAGCGCACGAAGGCGTGCATCTTGTGCAGGTCGCGCCGCACGGAGCGCGCCATCAGGTCGATCCGGTGGACCAGGGGATCGCTGGCGATCTCCAGCAGGTCGCGCTCGCCGTTCAGCACCCGCCACACGAGCTGGTAGAGCAGGGCGTAGCGTTCCGGGTCGGTGTGGCAGACCACGGGTTCGATGAGCCGCGCCACGCCCTTCGGGATCGAGATCGCGGGCGCGTCGCCCGCGACGTCCCGGCCGAACAGGGCCGGTGCTTCGTCACTCTCGAAGACGACGTGCTGCGGCGCCAGCTCCTCGGCGACGAGCCACCGGACCGACCGGCGAAAGCCGTCGAGGTCGGCGCCGGCCTTGAGGGTGATGCGGTGCAGATTCATCCGAACAGGCTCAGCTGTTCCGGCTTCTCGATCAGCCTCTCGCGCAGGTCGAGGGTATCGAGCCTGGCTTTCGGATGATGATCGGCCGTGATGAGGAACGGCTTGGCGCGCTTGAGGCCCGAGGTGAGGCGCGCGACGTCCTCCAGCCGCAGGCTCGTGTGCCTGCGTGCCACCACGATCTTGTCGACCGCCCGGGCACCGAGGCCCGGCACGCGCAGCAGCATCTCCCGGTCGGCCCGGTTCACGTCGACCGGGAAGCGATGGCGGTTCTTCAGCGCCCAGGCGAGCTTCGGATCCACGTCGAGATCGAGCATGCCCTTCTCGCCCCCGGAGGCGATCTCGTCCACGTCGAAGCCGTAATAGCGCAGCAGCCAATCGGCCTGGTAGAGCCTGCTCTCGCGCATGAGCGGGGGCGATTTCAGGGGCAGGATGGCGCTCGAGTCCGGGATCGGGCTGAAGGCGGAATAATAGACGCGCTTCATGTCGTAATGGCCGTAGAGCTTGGCCGAGGTGCGCAGCACGTCCGCGTCCGTGGTCTCGTCCGCACCGACGATCATCTGGGTGGTCTGGCCCGCCGGCGAGAAATGGCGGCGCTCCTCGCGGGCCTCCTCGATGCGTTCGAACATCTGCGCCATGGCGGTCTCGATGGAGGCACCGTCCTTTTCGGGCGCCAGACGCTCCAGGCTCCTTTCCGTCGGCAGTTCGAGGTTGATGGACAGGCGGTCGGCCCACAGCCCTGCCTCCTCGATGAGCCAGGGGCTCGCCTCGGGGATCGTCTTCAGGTGGATGTAGCCGCGAAACCCGTGGTCGCGCCGCAGCTTCTTGGCCACGAGCAGCATCTGTTCCATGGTGTAGTCCGGCGAGCGGATGATGCCCGACGACAGGAACAATCCCTCGATGTAGTTGCGCTTGTAGAACTCGACGGTGAGCGTCACCACCTCGTCGACGGAAAACTTCGCCCGCTTCACGTTGGAAGAACGCCGGTTCACGCAATAGGCGCAGTCGAACAGGCAGTAATTGGTGAGCAGGATCTTGAGCAGCGACACGCAGCGCCCATCCGGCGTATAGGCGTGGCAGATGCCGCTTCCCTCGGTCGAGCCGAGCCCGCCCAAATCCGCCTTGCGCTTGGGCGCCCCGGAGGAGGAGCAGGAGGCGTCGTATTTGGCCGCGTCCGCCAGGATGCGCAGCTTCTTCGAAAGCTTCTCGTCCATGGTCTTCCAGCAGGTTGTTCGTGTTTTGTTCTAGCACGGTCGTGGAGAGAAGGCGAGGTCCGGGAGAGGGACGGGAGGTCGCATCGCCGGAGGGCCCAGGCGCCGAAATCCTGGCCTGGCGCCGGGTGGATGAGGACGGAGCGCGATAGGCGCGTCCCGATCATGAACCTGGGAAAACGGATCGTTCAGGGACCGATCTGCGTTGATTGTGTAGGTTGATGAAGCCGGACCGAACGCCTTCAGAATGGGTCCGGCCAGAGGAGGTTACGATGCGCCTGTCCCATTTCGGAGCGCTGGTCGCTCTCGGATCCCTGCTTGCCTCTCCGGTTCTCGCGCAGACGGCCGCCCCCGGGGCCGCCTCGCCGGGCGCGGCCGCGAAGCCGCCGATGACCGCTCCGGCCCCGGCCGCGGGCGCGGGCGCGGCCAAGCCGATGCCCGGCACGACCGCCTCCACGAGCGCCCTGATCGACATCAACACCGCGCCCAAGGATCAGCTCGACAAGCTGCCCCAGATCGGGGAGGCCCGGGCCGAGGCGATCATCAAGGGGCGGCCCTACAAGGCGAAGAACGAGCTCGTGGACAAGAAGATCATCCCGCAGAACGCCTATGATGCGATCAAGGACCGGATCATCGCGCACCAGAAGTCGTGAGAGGTCGACAAGAAAGGGGCCCGGCGGGCCCCTTTCTCGTTCGGTGATCCGCCTTAGCGGCTGTACTTGAACTCCGGGGCAGCCTTCAGCTGATCCTTCGTCATGTCCAGCATGGCATGGTCGGGAGCCGACCGGTTCAC
This sequence comes from Microvirga yunnanensis, assembly GCF_025460875.1. Lineage (NCBI taxonomy): Bacteria > Pseudomonadati > Pseudomonadota > Alphaproteobacteria > Hyphomicrobiales > Methylobacteriaceae > Microvirga > Microvirga yunnanensis. Next base: position 22,922 of record NZ_JAMXFI010000019.1, on the reverse strand, counting down.
GTTGGCATTCGCCGCATTGGCGTTCGACGCGGTCGAACCGGTGGTCGCCGGCGCGGTCGTGGTCGTGCCGGCCGTCGTGCCGGCATTGTTGCCGCTCATGCCGGCCGTTCCGGTCGTGGTGTTCGACGCCGTCGCATTGGCGCGCGGCTCGTTGACGAACTTGATCTGGTCGAAGGGGACGGCCACGTCGTGTTCGCCCATGCCGAGGAACCCGCCGACGCCGATGACGACGGCCTGGATCTTGCCGCTCTGATCTACGAGAACCTCGCTGATGTCGCCGACCTTCTCGTTGTTGTTGTTGTACACGTCCAGGCCCTCGAGCTTGGACGCGCGCCATTGTCCCGGCTGCTCCTGGGTCATCCAGTTGCCCGTGGACATGGACGACGACGCGGCGCTCGGGCTGGCCGACGAGCTGGAGGGCTGAGTCTGGGCAAGAGCCGGGGCCGACGCCAGGGCCGTCCCGAGGAGCGCCAGCACAAGATGCTTCGAAGCCATGTATTCCTCCTGATTGATCCGTGACGCGCGGTCACTTCTCACCTCTCAACGGCGAAGTTGATGATTGGTTCTGTCGGGACGATGGGCACTTTTCGAGGTTCTGCCCAATGCCTGGGCAAGCGGCGGCAAGGAAGCGCTTGCACCCGCCGTGAATGCCCCTAGACTTGGCCAAGCTTCCCTGCCGAACGCCCGAAACGGACTGCATGATCCGCACCTTCCTCGATGGTCTCTACCGCGTCTCAGGCTACCTTGCGGGCCTGTTCCTCCTCGTGATCTTCCTGCTGATGATGGGCCTCTCCCTGGGCCGTGGCATTGGCGTCAACATCCCGGCCGGCGACGATCTCGCCTCCTGGTCCATGGCCGCGATGGCGTTCCTGGGTCTCGCCCACACCTTCCGCTCCGGCGAGATGATCCGGGTCGGCCTGCTCACGGACCGCGTGCGCGGCCGGACCCGCTGGTGGCTCGAGATGTTCTCGCTGGTGATCGGCCTCGGCTTCGTGGGCTTCTTCGCCTGGCACGCGGTCGTGCTCACCTACGACAGCTGGCGCTTCAACGACATGGCGCAAGGCGTGCTGGCGATCCCGCTCTGGATTCCGCAGATCGGCTACGCGGCCGGCCTGGTGATCCTGTTCATCGCCTTCGTCGACGAGTTCGTCCACGTGCTGCGCGGCGGCGATCCGCGCTACGAGAAGCCGCCCGCCACCACGGCCGAAGAGGTGGTGGAGCGCGCGATCCAGAGCGGAGTGTAGGACGTCATGGAACTCATCGAGATCTCGGGGCTGCTGCTCCTGCTTCTTGCCGTGCTCCTCGCCGGCGGCGTCTGGATCGCCATCGCGCTCATGGCCTGCGGCTGGGTCGGCATGCAGTTCGTCGGCGGGGGCATTCCGGCGGGCTCGGTGCTCGCCACCACGATCTGGGGCAATTCCGCCTCCTGGACGCTCGCGGCGCTCCCGCTTTTCATCTGGATGGGCGAGATCCTGTTCCGCACCAGGCTGTCCGAGGAGATGTTCCGCGGCCTCGCGCCCTGGCTCAACTGGCTGCCGGGACGGCTCATGCACGTGAACGTGCTCGCCTGCGGGATCTTCGGGTCGGTCTCCGGCTCGTCCGCCGCCACCTGCGCGACGGTGGCCAAGATCGCCCTGCCGGAGCTGAAGAAGCGCGGCTACGACGACATGGTGAGCCTCGGGAGCCTGGCGGGCGCCGGCACGCTCGGGATCCTCATCCCGCCCTCCATCACCATGGTGGTCTATGCGGTGGCGGCCAACGTGTCGATCATCCAGATCTTCCTCGCGGGCTTCCTGCCCGGGCTGCTCGTGATGGCTCTCTATTCCGGCTACATCGCCGTGTGGTCGCTCGCCAACCCGCAGAAGTCGCCGCCGCCCGAGCCGACGATGAGCTTCCGCGAGAAGCTGAAGGAATCGACCAACCTCATTCCGGTCGCGCTCCTGATCGCGCTCGTCTTCCTGACCCTGCTGCTCGGCTGGGCGACCGCGACGGAATGCGCCGCCTGGGGCGTGCTCGGCTCGCTCGCCATCGCCTGGTGGTCGGGGTCGCTGTCCTGGGACTCGTTCTGGGCCAGCGTCATGGGGACGACGCGCATCACCTGCATGATCATGCTGATCCTGGCCGGCGCCTCCTTCATGTCGACCTCGATGGCCTATACGGGCATTCCCCAGGCGCTCGCCTCCTGGGTCGACAGCCTGCACCTCTCGCCCTATGCGCTCATCGCGGCGCTCACGGTCATGTACATCCTGCTCGGCACGGCCCTCGACGGCATCTCGATGATCGTGCTGACCACCGCGGTGGTGATCCCGATGGTCAAGACGGCGGGCTTCGACCTGATCTGGTTCGGCATCTTCCTGATCCTGGTGGTCGAGATGGCGGAGGTCTCGCCGCCGGTCGGCTTCAACCTGTTCGTGCTGCAGACCATGTCGGGAAAGGATTCGAACACGGTGGCGCTGGCCTCGCTGCCCTTCTTCTTCCTGCTCGTCGCGGCGGTCGCCATCATCACGGTGTTCCCGAGCATCGTGATGGTGCTGCCGCAGATGGCCTTTCCGGATTAGCCTCGTTCATGACAACAAGAGGGAGACGAACGATGAGACACATGACGCGCTTCGGCCTGAGCCTCGCGGGAGCCCTGCTCATGGCAGCGCCCGCGCTGGCGCAGACCAAGTGGAACCTGCCGGCCGCCTATCCGCCGGACAACTTCCACACCGAGAACCTCAACGCCTTCGCCAAGGACGTGGCCGACGCGACCGGCGGCAAGCTGCAGGTCACCGTCCATGCGAACGCCTCGCTCTTCAAGGCGCCCGAGATCAAGCGCGCGGTGCAGACCGGACAGGCCCAGGCCGGCGAGGTCCTGATGTCCCTGCACGAGAACGAGGATCCGGTCTACGGCCTCGACGTGGTGCCGTTCCTCGCCACCTCGTTCGATCAGGCGAAGAAGCTCTGGGACGTGCAGAAGCCGGCCATCGAGAAGAAGTTCGCCAGCCAGGGCCTGATGCTGCTGTTCGCCGTGCCGTGGCCCCCGCAGGGGATCTTCGCCAAGAAGGACATCGCCACCGTCGAGGATCTGAAAGGGGTGAAGTGGCGCTCCTACAATCCCGGCACCGCCCGCATCGCCGAGCTCGTCGGCGCGCAGCCGGTCACGGTCCAGGCGGCGGACCTGCCGCAGGCGCTCGCGACGGGCGTGGTCAACACCTTCATGACCTCGGGCGCCACGGGCTACGATTCGAAGGTGTGGGAATCGCTCTCGCACTTCTACGACACCCAGGCCTGGATCCCGAAGAACCTGACCTTCGTCAACAAGGCGGCCTTCGACGCCCTCGACAAGCCGACCCAGGAGGCCGTTCTGAAGGCCGCCAAGACCGCCGAGGAGCGGGGCTGGAAGACTGCTCAGGACAAGACCAAGTGGTACGTCGACCAGATGACCGCGAAGGGCATGAAGGTGCAGCCCCCGAGCCCCGAGCTCAAGGCGGGCCTGCAGAAGGTCGGCGAGCAGCTGACGCAGGACTGGCTGAAGAAGGCCGGCCCCGACGGGCAGGCCATCATCGACAGCTACAAGAAGGCCGCGATGTAGGGGCCCTCGGCCCTTCGATGTCATGGCCGGCCTCGGGCCGGCCATTTCGATTGCCTGGAACGCGGCGCTTCCCGGATCGGGATCACCGGGACAAGCCCGGTGATGACGTTGAGAGGGGTATGAGGCGGTGACGGCGTTAGGCAGGGCTCACGCCAGCGTGAAGTCCATGGTGATCTCGGCGTTGAGCACCTTGGAGACCGGGCAGTTCTTCTCCGCCGCGCGGGCGAGTTCCTCGAACTTGGCCCGGTCGATGCCCGGCACGTTGGCGGTGAGCGTCAGGGCCGATTTCCGGATCGCGAAGCCGCTGCCCTCCTGCTCGAGGGAGACGACCGCTTCCGTGGCAAGCTCCGTGGGCGTGAAGCCGGCACCCTGGAGCTGGAAGGCGAGCGCCATGGTGAAGCAGCCGGCATGGGCGGCGGCGATCAGCTCCTCCGGGTTCGTGCCCTTCTCGTTCTCGAATCGGGTCTTGAAGGAATACGGCGTCGAGGACAGCACGCCGGAATCGGACGTGAGATGGCCGCTGCCATCCTTGCCCGTGCCCTGCCAAACGGCTCTTGCCTTGCGGTTCATCACGATCTCCTTTGTGTGGATAGGCTTGGTGATCTAGGACAGGTCGTGTCAGGCTCCAGAGGTCTCGTCCCATTCGGATCGCAGGTGTGTGATGTGGATTCCCATGCAGGCCCGCCTGCGTCCGAGGCTTCTCGGCTCCGCCCTCGCAGCGCTCCTGGTCTTCGCGCTCCTGCCGGCGTCCTGGCCGGTGAATTCCCGGATGCTCGTGGCCTGGGACATCGGCGTGGCCTGCTATCTCGTTCTCGCCTGGACCATGGCCCTGCGCTCCTCCACGACCCAGATGCAGGAGCGGGCGGCCCTGGAGGACGAAAGCGCCGTCGTCGTGCTCGTTCTGACGCTCGCCGCCTCGGTAGCGAGCCTCGCGGCCATCGCGGTCGAACTGACCAACATCCAGGCGACCCCGGCCGATCAGCAGGGATTCCACCTGACCATCGCGGGCCTCACCATTCTGTGCTCGTGGTTCTTCGTGCACACGATCTACGCCATCCATTACGCGCACGAATATTATGGCGACAAGGGTGAGCGGCGGGGCTTGGCTTTTCCCCACGAGGGCCGGCCGGATTACTGTGATTTCCTGTATTTCTCGTTCAACCTGGGTGCGGCGGCGCAGACCTCGGACGTGGTCATCGTGGCCCGGCGCATGCGCCGTCTCGTGCTGGCCCATACGATCCTGTCGTTCCTGTTCAACACGACGATCCTGGCCCTGGCGGTGAATGTGGGGGCCGGCTTGCTGTAAGGGGCCCGCTCACCCTCGGGGCCGGCATCCGAGGCGTCTGGGTCCTTGCAGGACCACGACCGTTATGCAGAGATCGTCGGACGCCGCGCGCTGCGCTCTGCGGCGCAGGAAAGGTCCCAAACGATCGAACCGATGCGCACAGCCACTTCAGCCTCCTTGTCCGTCCCGATTCTCGAGACCGAGCGCCTCGTTCTGCGCGGGCACAGAATCGGCGACTTCGCCGATTGCCTCGCCCTCTGGACCGATCCGGAGATAACGCGCTTCATCGGCGGCAAGCCGTCCACGCAGGAGGAGGTCTGGTCCCGGCTGGTGCGCTATGTCGGACATTGGACCCTGTTGGGCTTCGGCTATTGGGCCGTGACCGAGAAGGACGGCGGCCGTTTCGTGGGAGAAGTCGGCTTCTCGGATTTCCGGCGCGTGATCGAACCGCCCCTCGACGGCATTCCGGAGATCGGCTGGGTGATCGCGCCGCACGGCCACGGCAAGGGCTACGCGACCGAGGCCGCACGCGCCGCAATCGCCTGGGGCGAGGGGCATTTCGGCCCCGTGCGCACCGCCTGCATCATTGCACCGGAGAACGAGCCGTCGATCCGGGTGGCGGAGAAATGCGGCTACCGGGAATTTCGCCGCACCACCTACAAGGACAAGCCGACCATCATGTTCGTGCGATAGGGGCGGCGTCCGTCGTCTCACGTTTCGGCCGGTTTGTCCGCGAAGGCCGGGCCCGACAGTCTCTCGGCATGGGCCCGGATATCCTTCGGCCACAGCCGGATCAGGGCCATGAACAGCGTCCGGTCGCCGGCAAAGAGGGCGCGCGAGGCCTCCTCGAAGGCGGCTTCGTTCCCCGCCAGAATCGCCATGAAGCGATAAAGCGCCTCCCGGGCCTGCCGGACGCGGTCCTGGCCTTCGCTGCCCCGCCGCGCCTCCTCGACCAGCTTGCGCAGGGCGACCGACGCGCCGCCCGGCTGCCCGTTGAGCCAGTCCCAGTGCCGCGGCAGCAGCGTCACCTCCCGGGCGACGACCCCGAGCCTGGGCCGGCCCGGCCCGCGCGGCTCGAACGGGCCCGGGCCGGTGTCGGACCGGTCGCTCAGCCGGTTGCGCACATCCTCCGGGGTGCCCCGGAAATCCACCTCCACGACGTGGCAGGTCTCATCGTCGAGAACGACCACGGGCTCCGTCTCGCCGCGATCCAGCGCCGTCTTGGCCGCTTCGGCGACCGCCGGGAGCGGGCCCGACCGGATCAGGCGCGCGCCGGCGAAGGCCGTGTAGGTCTTGAGGTTTTCACCCATGTTGTCCTCGTCCGTCGTGGAGCCGACTTTTATCCGGGTTAAATTACGCCGTCAATACATCCGGGTAAAATTCGAACGCTACGGCTCGTCGGGCTCGTCGCGCTCTCCGTCGACGATGTCGCGCGCCACGTCGAAGCGGAACCCGGCCCGCGCCATGGCGGCCAGATCCTTGTCGCGATAGGGCGCCCGCTCGCCCGGCCGGAACGGCCCGAGCCTGCGGCGGCGGGCGAAGGCGCGGGCCGCCTGCTCCTCGTCGCCCTCCTTGCCCTCGAGCGCCGCCGCGATGGCAGTGCGGTCGACGCCCTTGGCCGAGAGCTTGGCCTGGATCGCCCGGGCCGAGCCGCCCCGGCGGCGCAGGGAGGCGACGCGGGCCTCCGCATAGCGGGTGTCGTCGATGAGGCCGCTCCTCAGGCTCTTGGCCACGACCTCGTCGATCATGTCGTGAAACGCGGCCGGATCCTCGCCACGCAGGCGGCAGCGCTTGTCGACCTTGCGCCGCAGCACGCGGCGCAGGTTCTCGGCCGAGGAGGCATAGCGCTCGAGATAGGCGAGCGCCGCCCGCTGCAGATAGGTGGGCGTCACCTTCCGGGGCGGCTTGCGGACCGGTTTGGGATCGTCGGTCATTCCAGCTTGGCATCCGCGGGAGGCGAGGCCTCGCCGGGCTTCTCCACCTGGCCGCGCCGCTGCAGTTGCAGGGCCACGAACCAGCACAGGGACGCCCAGGCGGCGCCCACCGCCCATCCGGCCAGGACGTCGCTCGGCCAGTGCACGCCGAGATAGACGCGGCTCACCCCCACGAGCAGGGTCGTGAGCATAGCCAGGCCCATGATGAACGCGCTGACGCGCCGGCTCCTCTCCACCCGGGCGAGCAGGGCGCCCAAGGTCAGATAGGTGATCGCCGACATCATCGCGTGGCCGCTCGGGAAGCTTGCCGTGTAGACCCGCGTCGCGTGGGGCACCAGATCCGGCCGGGGCCGCTCGAATCCGAGCTTGAGGCCCGTGGAGAGGAGCGTGCCCCCGACGATGGCGGCCAGGACCAGGAGGGCCGCGCCGCGCTTGCCCGCCATGAGCAGATACGTGACCGCCGCCAGGGTAAGGAGCGTCAGGATCGCGTAGCCGCCGAGGCCGGTGATGTCCCGGGCCGATTCCTCCAGCCAGGAGGGTCCGAGGGGATTGGCCGGATTCTGCGGATCCCGCAGGGCCAGCAGGAGCCGGCTGTCGAGGGCGTGGGTTTCCCCTTCCCGCACCTCGTCGGCCAGCGCGATGAAGGCCCAGGCGAAGAACCCACAGGCCGACATGGACAGCAGAGGACCGACCTCGTTCAGGCGCAGGCGAAGCCACAAGCGCGTGGCGGGAGCAAGAAGCGTGTGCATGGCCTCCTCAGATAGGCCTGCGGCGGGCATCTGGCGAGGGGCCATGGATGCGCCTGACCGGGTCGACGTCCTGCCGAGGCCGGGACGGCCGCCCGTCGCATCGCGGTCGGCGCCCCCGAGGCATCTTTTCGCCACGCCCGGCCTGCTGGCCGTTCCGTCGCCCTCCGCCCGTCCTGGCACCCTCCCGGCGATGGCCGCCCGCCCGTTGGGCCACCTCCGCACGTCATCACCGGCCCCGTCCCGATGATGGCGCGGTGGGAAGGCCGGATCGCGCGCGGCCGTGCATGTCCTGCGAGAATGCCGGTTCGATTGTCCGCCGCTCCGTGATACGAAGCACCTCGACGCCACGACGATCCAGCAACGAGAGAGCGGCATGAACCGACTGTTCGCCAACCTGCCCACCACCGTGTTCGAAGTCATGTCGAGCCTCGCCCGCGAGACCGGGGCGATCAATCTCGGCCAAGGCTTTCCGGACGATCCCGGCCCCGAGGACGTGCGGCGGGCGGCGGCGGAGGCGGTGCTCAACGGCTACAACCAGTACCCCTCCATGATGGGCATTCCGGAGCTGCGCACCGCGATCGCCGCCCATTACAAGCACTGGCAGGGCCTCGACCTCGATGCCGGCACCGAGGTGATGGTGACCTCCGGGGCCACGGAAGCCCTCGCGGGCGCGATCCTGGGCATCGTGGAGCCGGGCGACGAGGTGGTGCTGTTCGAGCCCATGTACGACGCCTATCTGCCCCTCGTGCGGCTCGCCGGGGGGGTGCCGAAATTCGTCACCCTGCAGCCGCCCCATTTCCGCCTGACGGAAGAGGCGCTGGCGAAGGCCTTCTCGCCCAAGACCAAGGCGGTGGTGTTCAACAACCCGCTCAACCCGACCGCCACCGTGTTCCCGGACGAGGATCTGAACCTTCTCGCCGCGTTCTGCCGGAAATTCGACGCCATCGCGATCTCGGACGAGGTCTGGGAGCACGTGGTTTTCGACGGCCGCAAGCACCGCCCGGTGCTGGGGCTCGAGGGCATGCGCGAGCGTTCGGTGAAGATCGGCTCGGCGGGCAAGATCTTCAGCCTCACGGGCTGGAAGGTCGGCTTCGTCTGCGCCGCCCCGCCGATCATGAAGGTGCTGGCGAAGTCGCACCAGTTCCTCGCCTTCACGACGGCTCCGAACCTCCAGGCCGCGGTGGCCTACGGGCTCGGCAAGGACGATTCCTATTTCGGCGGCATGCGGACGAACTTCGCCCGCAGCCGCGACCGCTTCACCGACGGGTTGCGGAGCCTCGGCTTCGACGTGATCCCGAGCCAGGGCACCTATTTCGTCAACATCGACATCGCGGCCCTGGGCGAGAGCGACGACGTCGCCTTCTGCCGCCGCCTGGTCATGGAGCATGGGGTCGCGGCGATCCCGGTCTCGGCCTTCTATGCGGAGGGCGCGGTGAAGACCGTGGTGCGCTTCTGCTTTGCCAAGAAGGACGCGACCCTCGATGCCGGGCTGGAGCGGCTGGCGACGGCGATCAGGCGGGCAGCCTGAGGCCTGCCATCGCGGTTGCGCCTTGGACATTGTTTCTTGGCCCGGAATTTCCTAGCCTGCCTCGTTGTCACCTGTCTTGAGGAGTGCCGCCCCAAAATGTTCCGTCTTCTCGCCTCGGTTGCTCTGACCCTCGGTCTCGTCACCGCCGCCGCCGCCCAGGAGCGCGTGGTCAACGTCTATAACTGGTCCGACTACGTGGACCCGAAGGCGCTCGACGAGTTCACGAAGCAGACCGGCATCAAGGTGGTCTACGACACCTATGACAACAACGAGATCGTCGAGACCAAGCTTCTGGCCGGCAAGTCAGGCTACGACATCGTCGTGCCGTCGGGCCCGTTCGTGCAGCGCCTGATCGGCGCCAAGGTGTTCCAGAAGCTCGACAAGGCCAAGCTGCCGAACCTCGCCAATCAATGGCCCGAGGTGACGCAGCGTCTCGCCGTGTTCGATCCGGGCAACCAATATGCCGTCAACTACATGTGGGGCACCACGGGCATCGGCATCAACGTGAAGAAGGTGAAGGAGATCCTCGGCGACATGCCGCTCAACACCTGGGATCTGGTGATGAAGCCGGAGATCGCCTCCAAGCTGAAGGCCTGCGGCATCTACATGCTCGACAGCCCCGAGGACCTTTTTCCCGGCGTCATGGCCTATCTCGGCCTCAACCCGGATTCGAAGCGCCTGGAGGATCTGAACAAGGCGGGCGACGCCCTGTTCCGCATCCGCGGCAACATCCAGAAGTTCCACTCCTCCGAATACATCAACGCCCTCGCCAACGGCGACATCTGCGTGGCGGTGGGCTATTCGGGCGACGTGATCCAGGCCAAGAACCGCGCCGAGGAAGCCAAGAACGGCGTCGAGGTCGGCTACGTCATCCCGCGCGAGGGCGCGCTGATGTGGTTCGACAGCTTCGTGATCCCGGCGGACGCCAAGAACGTCGCGGAGGCGCACGAGTTCATCAACTTCATGATGAAGCCCGAGATCGCCGCCAGGAACGCGAACTTCGTGTCCTACGCGTCGGGCAATCTCGCGGCCAAGCAGTTCATCGACAAGGCGATCCTCGACAATCCCGGCATCTACCCGGACGACGCCACCATGAAGCGCCTGTTCACCAACACGGCCTATGACGAGCGCTCGCAGCGCACCGTCACGCGGCTCTGGACCCGGGTGAAGACCGGGCGTTAATCCGCCGCTCAGGTTCGGTCCGGCATCGTCGCGATGCCCTGAAAGCTCCGCCCATGGGCGGAGCTTGTGTCTTCGAGAAGGACTCTTTCCATGCGCCTTGCCGTTGCCGTTGCCGCTGCCCTCGCAGCCCTGAGCCTTGCCGCCCCGGCGCTCGCTCAAGATCCCGCGCCGCGCCAGCCGACGATCAGCGTGATGGGAACCGGCGAGGCGGAGCTGAAGCCGGATTTCGCCCGCATTCATGTGACGGTCGCCACGCAGGCCGACACGGTGGCGCAGGCGAGCGCCGCCAACAATACGGCCACCGAGCGGGTGCTCGCCCGCATCCAGGGGCTCGGCGTCAAGCGAGAGGACATCCGGACGGTCAATTTCCAGGTCTTCCAGACGCCTCCGCAGCTCGGCCCGGACGGCAAGGAGGTGAAGACCCCGAAATTCTCCGCCAATCACCAGCTGCGGATCACCACCCGCGACCTCGACGGCGTCGGGCGTCTCGCCGGCGAGATCCTGGCGAGCGGCGACATGACCTTCCAGTCGGTCGCCTTCGGGCTCGACCGGCAGGAAGAGGGCGGCGACCGGGCCCGGGAAGCGGCCGTGCGCGACGCCCGTCGCCAGGCGGAGATCTATGCCGCGGCCGCCGGCGTGTCCCTGGGCCGCCTCCTGGAGATCCGGGACGGTTCCGCCCAGCCCTTCGAGCCGCAGCCGGACATGCGCATGTCCATGGCGATGGCCAAGGGGGCCGAATCGGTTCCGATCGTGCCGCCGGCGACGATCCGCTACACGGCGAACGTGCAGCTCGTCTGGGAAATGGCCGGGAAGCCCTGAGACGCCCCGGCCCGTCGGATCAGGCCGCCCTGACGCTCTGGAGGAACTGGCCGATCTCGGCCCCGAGGCGCTGGGCTTGGCTCTCCAGGGCGACCGAGAGATCCGCCACATTGCGGGCGGCGTCGAGGGACTGGGTCGCGACTCCTTGCGTCGTCTCGATGGCGGAGGTGCCGGCCTGCGCCTCCGTCGAGACCTGGGCCACGGAGCGGGCGATCTCGGACACGGCTGCCGTCTGCTGGCTCACCGTTCCGGCCACCGTGGACACGACCCCGGCCAGATCCTCCACGGAGGCCTGCACCGTGCCGAGCGCCACCAGGGTCTCCCGCGAGGCCGCCTGGACGGCCTCGATCTGACGGGCGATCTCCTCGGTGGCCTTGGCAGTCTGGCCGGCCAGATCCTTCACCTCGGAGGCGACGACCGCGAAGCCCTTGCCGGCCTCGCCGGCCCGGGCCGCCTCGATGGTGGCGTTGAGCGCAAGCAGGTTGGTCTGGGCCGCGATGGTTCGGATGAGGTTCGCCACCTCGCCGATCTGAGAGGTGGCCGTCGAGAGCGTCGACATGCTGCCGGACGCGCCGCGCGCCTCAGCGACCGCGCGTTCGGAGGCCTGCGCCGAGGCCTGGGTCTGGGCCGCGACTTCGGCCAGGGACGCGTCGAGCTCCTCGGCGGCGCTTGCCACCGCCGACATGTTGTGCGCCGTGCGGGTGGAGGCGGCTCCCGCGATCTGGGCCTGCTGGGTGACGTGATGGGCCGACCCCTCCAGCTGCCCGGACGCCTTGGCGAGTTCGCCCGTGACGTCCCGGACCTCTGCAAGGATCTGCTCGACCGAAGCGTCGAAGGCCATGATCGCGTTGGAGATCGCGTGGGCCCGCTGGGCGTCCACGGCCGCCATGCCCTCGCGCTCCTGCGTCAGCCGCTCGCGCTCGCGGGCATTGTCGCGGAACACCAGGACCGTGCGGGCCATGGCGCCGATCTCGTCGGTGTTGCCGGTGAACGGGACCTCGCTCGCCGCATCGCCGTCCGCCAGCCGCCGCATGGCCTGCTGGAGGCGGGTCAGGGGCAGCGAGATCGACCGTCCGACGAGGACGTTGAGCACGAGGCCGAACAGCAGCGTGGCTCCCATGGCCCAGAGGATCAGCGTGAAGGTGCGATGCTGCGAGGCGGTGAGCTGCTCGTCCGTCTCGTGCGCCTCCGCGCGGACCTTGGCGAGCAGCTGGTCGAGGACCGGGACGAGCAGGTCGAACTGCCCCATCAGCTTCTCGCCCTGGCCGGAGACCTGCTGCTCCAGCTCGCTCCAGGCGTGGAACGCCTCCTGGAACGAGACGCTGGCGGAGTCGATCACCGCCTTGTCCTTGGGATCGCCGGAGAACTGGGCCAGCGCCCGGGTGAAGCGTCCCTGCTCGACCTCGAAGGCGCCGAGGATGCTCTCCTCGAGCAGGATGCGGGCGCGGGCCTCCTGGTTGAACATGCCGAGCATGGCCGCCCACAGGCGCCAGGCGATGGTCTCGCCGCTGCCGGTCAGGGGCCGCACGAGCTTTTCGAGATTGGTCTCGGCCTTCAGCAGGCGTCCCTGTGCGCCTTCGTCCGGCTTGCTGCCGACGGCGGCATAGAGCTTGCCGAGGGCGTTGCCCTGGCCGATCAAGGCGGCCGCATGCTGCTTCAGGGCTGCGACCTCGGGGGCGATCAGGGTGGCCCCGGTGGCGGCACCCATCTCGTCGAGCTGGGCGGCCAGAGCCTTGTGCTGATCGACGAAGGCCTGGCCATGGTGGGCGAGGCGGCTTGCCGTCCATTCGCCGGCGGTCACTTTCAGGGCGTCGGCCCGGCTCCGGACTTGGTTGGCCTTCTCGGCCAGGGCGGAATAGGTCTGCTGCACCGACAGCGCCTGTTCGACCTCATGGCGGCCTGTCTGAAATACGGCGCCGATGACCGCGAAGCCGAGCACCATGACGCCGCTCAACGCGGCGACCCGCACCCGCACCGACGGCCGCCTCACACGAGCAAGAGACGACATTCCCCCGAATCCCCCTTTAGGACTTTGCGGCAAGATTGGGGCGAACGTGTTAAGGAGTCATTGACGCTGGGTCAGAGGGCCGTCCGCGATTCGGTCAGGCGGCCTTCGGCAGTTCGGTCATGATGGCGTAAAGGGCTGTGGCGTCCCGGGTGGCCCGAACCCGCTCGATCAGCCCAGGTTCCCGCAGCACCCGGGCGACCCGGGCCAGGGCCTTCAGATGATCGGCGCCGGCTCCTTCGGGTGCGAGCAGAAGGAAGAGCACGTCGACCGGCTGACCATCGAGAGCTTCGAAATCGACCGGTCTGTCGAGCCTCGCGATGAGGCCGAAGATCCGGGTGAGATTCGGCAGTTTGCCGTGAGGAATGGCGATGCCCTCGCCGATTCCGGTCGAGCCGAGGCGCTCGCGCTGCAGGAGAGCCTCGTAGATGGCGCTGTCGGGGAGACCCGTGAGCCGGGCCGCCTGGGAGGCCAGTTCCTGAAGGGCCTGCTTTTTGCCGCTGACGCGCAGGGCGGGCAGAACGGCCCGGGGGTCTAAGAAATCCAGCAAAGGCATCGATCACGCTGCATTTTGATGTGAAGCCTGGAAGGCCTCTCACCGTTCCACGCAAGAACCGGGCCAAGAAGAGGTAGCTCCCCCGTCAAGGCTGTGCGAGCGGCGGATCGACCCAACCGATCGCTCCGTCGCCGCGGCGGTATACGACGTTCACGCGGCCGGTGCTAGCGTGGATGAACACAAGGGCAGGAGCTCCGGTGAGATCGAGCTGCATCACAGCGTCGCTGACGGAGAGCCTGTGGAGCGGCTTGGTGGTCTCGGCGATCACCATCGGATGGTAGGCCTCGTCCTCGCTCGCCTCGTCGCTGGGGGCTTCAAGGACGGAATAGGCCATTTCGAGGCCGCCCGCGCGCCCGTTCCCGGCGCCGGAACGATCCTTCAGCCGTTGCTTGTAGCGGCGCAGGCGGTTCTCGATCCGGCCTGCCGTCTGGTCGAAGCTGGCATAAGCGTCCTGAGCCGCCCCGGAGGCTTCCAGGGTCATGCCCGACGTCAGGTGAAGAACGCAGTCGGTGCGATAGCCGGTGCCGTCGCGGGTGACCGTCACGTGACCCGAATAGCCGCCGTCGAAATATTTCGACAGGGCGCCGGCCATCCGGTCCCGGACCTGGGACCTAAGGGCTTCGCCGATATCGAGATTCTTCCCCGACACCCTCAATGTCATGGTGATCTCCTCCTCTTGCGCCGTCGCTTCGTGGCGATCCTTCGGGGTGGCGCTTGGGGTCGATGATGATCCGAATGAGGCCCAATGCAAGCCTTGAAATGGGCGCGCTTGCCAGGTCAGGGCTTCATCCGGCCCGCGCGGCGGCGGTCCGCTGAAGACGGGATGCGCAGGGACTCCCGGTATTTCGCGACCGTACGCCGGGCGACCCGGATCCCGTCCGCCTTCAATTTCTGGGCAATTGCCTCATCCGAGAGCACAGCAGCGGGAGTCTCGGCCTCGATCAGCTGTCTGATTCGGTGGCGGACGGCCTTGGCCGAGTGCTCGCCCTCCCCGGTGGCGGCGCTGAAGAAGAACTTCATCGGATGCGTGCCGCGCTCGGTGCCGAGCGCCTTGTTCGCCGCGACCCGGGAGACGGTGGATTCGTGCGTTCCGATCGCCTCCGCGACGCTCCTGAGGGTCATGGGGCACAGGGCGCCCACTCCCTGGCGGAAGAATGCCTCCTGCTGGCGAACGATCTCGGCGGCGACCTTGAGGATCGTCCTGGCGCGCTGGTCCAGGCTGCGGGTCAGCCAGCTTGCGGCCTGCAGGCAGTCGGACAGAAAGCTCTTGTCCTCATCCTTGCGCACCACCTTGGCGACTTGCGCATAATAGGTCCGGTTGAGCAGGATGCGGGGAAGGGTGTCAGGGTTGAGCTCGACAGTCAGGCCGCCATCCGGGGCGGTCCGCACCAGAACGTCGGGCACGAGCACATCGACCGGGACAGGCGTGAAGGCAAGTCCAGGCTTGGGCTCGAGGCGGCGGATCTCGGCCAGCATGTCGGCGAGATCCTCCTCGTCGACGCCGCAGAGCTTTCTCAAGGCGGCGAAATCCTGCCGGGCGACGAGAGGGAGATGGGCGAGCAGGGTCTCCATGGCCGGATCGAGCCGGTTGCGCTCGCGCAGCTGGAGGCTCAGGCATTCGGCCAGATTGCGTGCGCCGATCCCGGGCGGCTCGAACCCCTGGATCAGCCTCAAGGCCGCCTCGGCGTCGGCGGGCGCGACCTGGAGGCGGGCAGCGAGCTCCGCGAGATCCTCGGTGAGGTAGCCGGCCTCGTCGAGATTGTGGATCAGGTGCCGGCCGATCCTGCGCAGGGTCGGGTCCGCGGTGGCGAGCTCGAGCTGCGTCTCGAGATGTTCGCTCAGGCTCGTCACCCGGGCGAGCATATCCTCCATTTCGGGCCTGAGTTCGCTATGGGCCGCGCCGGCCGCGGGCGCGGACGAGACCGGCAGGGCCTCCCGCCGGGACGGGGGTGGCCCGGGGATCATCCTCGGCCCGGCGGCCTCCGCCTTCTGCTTGGCATGCAGGAAATCGGCAAGGCTCGGCGGGGCCGCGTCGGCCAGGGTGTCGCCCTCCTGCAGGAGGGGATTGCGCTCGAGCTCAGCCTCCACATAGGCCGCGAGCTCAGCATGGGAGAGCTGAAGCAGCTTGATCGATTGAACGAGCTGGGGAGTCATCGTCAGGGACTGGCCCTGGCGCAGCTCCAGCCGCTGTATCGCCGTCATGAACGCACCCGAGGCCGTATGGGCATGCTTCTTGCATGCCTCGACCGTTCTACCCCGGCCCTTCCCCGAAGGTCAAAAGGTCAATCGTCCTAGCGCATCGGACGGACACAGAGGGCCGCGTCCGCGACCCGAAGGGCCACGCCAGTGAAAAGTGGACCCGGTATTCGCTGGCGCGGCCCTCCGGGTTACTGGCGTGGCCCGCAGGGCCGCACGATGCGCTAGAGACGGAAGTCCTCGCCCAGATACAGGCGGCGCACCTCCTCGTTCGACACGATCGCATCCGGCGTGCCCTCGGTCAGGACGCGGCCGGAATGGATGATGTAGGCCCGGTCGATGAGGCCGAGGGTTTCACGCACGTTGTGGTCGGTGATGAGCACACCGATGCCGCGCCGGGTCAGGTGGCGCACGAGGTTCTGGATGTCGCCCACCGCGATGGGGTCGATGCCCGCGAAAGGCTCGTCGAGGAGCATGAAGGTCGGCTCGCCGGCGAGCGCCCGGGCGATCTCGCAGCGCCGCCGCTCGCCGCCCGAGAGCGCGATGGAGGGCGACTTGCGCAGGCGCGTGATGTTGAACTCGTCGAGCAGGGCATCGAGCTTGCGCTCGCGCTCCTTGCGGCTCGGCTCGACGATCTCCAGCACGGCGCGGATGTTGTCCTCCACGTTGAGGCCGCGGAAGATCGAGGCCTCCTGCGGGAGGTAGCCGATGCCGAGGCGGGCGCGGCGGTACATGGGCAGGCCCGTGACGTCGTGCCCGTCCAGGCTGATGACGCCGCGGTCGGCGCTCACCAGTCCGGTGATCATGTAGAAGATGGTGGTCTTGCCGGCGCCGTTGGGACCGAGCAGGCCCACGGCCTCGCCGGCGCGCACGTTCAGGCCCGCATCCTGCACCACGGTGCGGCCGCGATAGCTCTTCTGCAGGCCTTTGACCGCCAGGACCCCGGGGCCGCCGAACACGGTGTCGCTCTCGGCGCGGTGGAAGACATGCGGGCCCGTCCCGGCCGAACGGGTTTCCAGGAGGCTCACGTCGGAGGGACCGGTTTGAGAACGGTTGAAAAGCGGTTTCACTGGCTCAATCGTCGATCGTGAAAAGGGAAAAGCGGGAACTGAACGCCCGCTCTAGTTCGTGGCCGGCCGCTGCTGGGGCTTCGGCTTGGAGGCGGGAGAGGCTCCCCCACCGGCTCCGGTCGGAGCCGGCCCGCCCTGGCCGGGCACGAACAGCGCCCTCACCCGACCGCCGGGCGTCGTTTCGATGTTCGCCACGCCGGTGTTGATGTCGTAGAGCACCCGCTCGCCCTTGGTGACGTTGGGACCGTCGCTCAGGGTCGCGTTGCCGGTCAGCATGATCTTGTTGGAGCCCCGGTCGAAGGTGGCGTTCTCGCCGGTCGCCACCTGGGTGCGCGACACGATGGTGACCGGGCCCTTGCAGTCGATCTTCTTGATGGCGCTGTCGTCCGCCGTCTGCGTGGACGGAGCCGCCTGCCCGCCGTTCTGGTCCCGCTGCTCGTAGAACACGGTCATGATCGTGCACTTCATGGTGCTCTCGCCCTGAACTGCCACCACGTCACCGGTGAAGACCGCACGGCCCTCCTTGTCGAAGACGTCGAGCTTGTTGGCGTCGATCTTGATCGGCTCCTTGCTGGAGCCGAAATTGCCGAAGCCGACGGCCCGCTCCTTGCTGGCCTGGGCAAAGGCCACGTCAAGGGGAGCCGGAAAGAGAAGCCCGAGGGCCAGGGCGGCGCGTGTGAAACTCATCATGGACGGATACTTGTCTGTTGGGGTGCGGGCGCCGCGGGGCCTGTGCCGGCGGCTTCCGGGGAGGATGGGGGAGAGCCGGAGGAGGGCTGAATGACGGTGCGGACGCGGCCCTTGAAGCTCATGACCTTGCCATTGTCCGACACGTCGAGGCCTTCGGCCTCGATGGTGCCGCTGCCGAAGGCCACGGTGACCGGATCGTTGGAGACCACCGAGCCGGCCTTGAACCGCACGAACGCCGTCTGGAGCTTGACCTCATGGCCGCCATCCGTGGTGACCACGATGTTGTCGCGCAGCCTCATCTGCTCTTTCTTGGTGTCGAGGACGCCGGAATCGGCCTGGAGCCTTGCGACGCTGCCGCGCTCGTCGGTCACGATGCGGGCCTTGAGGTCCTTCAGCTGCACGAGATCGGGCTTGCGCACGTCCTGGGTGGCGGCGCTGGCCGTCACCTCGTAGGGGCGGTTGTCATTCTTGAAGCCGTTCAGCTTCGGGCTCTCCATGGTGACATGGGTGCCGCTCACCCCGATGGAGCCGAAGCTCAGGTTCTCGATCTGCCGGAACGGATTGTAATAGGCCACGACGCCGACGCCGGCCATGCCCAGCAGGGAGCCGAGCGGAATGGCAACCTTCGCGAAGCGGACCCAGCGGGAATGGCGACGGGCCTTGGTGAAGGCGCGCGACCGCACGGCCGGCCTCGAGGCCGGGCCGTCCCGCATGGTGGAGCCCTGAATTCCCGCCACTGTCGTCAACCCCTTCCGTCCTGATCCCCGGCGCGTGGCCATCGGCACGGCGCCATGCCGGAGCGGCATGGCGATGTTATGACGGATATGGGGTTTATGCGGGAAAGTTTAAGCGCGCGTCAAGAATGGGCGAAAATATCCGTCTCGGGCCAGCCGAGCAGGTCGAGCTGGGCCCGGGTCGGCAGGAAGCTGAAGCACTGGTGTGCGATGCCGAGCCTGTTCTCGCGCTCCAGCAGACGATCGAGCTTGTCCTTGAGGGCATGCAGGTGCAGGACGTCGGACGCCGCGTAGTCGAGCTGGGCCGGGGTGAGGGTCTCGGCGCCCCAATCGGAGGATTGCTGCTGCTTCGACAGCTCGACCCCGAGCTGCTCGCGCGCCAGCTCCTTGAGGCCGTGGCGGTCGGTATAGGTGCGCACGAGCCGCGAGGCGATCTTGGTGCAGTAGATCGGCCGCGGCATGACGCCGAAGGTGTGAAAGATCACCGCCAGGTCGAAGCGGGCGTAATGGAAGATCTTCAAGACGCTCTCGTCTGACAGGACGCGGATCAGGCTCTCCGGCAAGGGCCCGTCCTTGAGGATCTGCACCACGTCGGCGGTGCCGTCGCCGGTGGAGATCTGCACCACGCAGAGCCGGTCGCGGTGCGGATTGAGACCGAGCGTCTCGGTGTCGATGGCGATCGCCGGGCCCGGCTTGTAGCCGGCGGGCAGGTCGCCGCGATGGAAGCGTACTGTCATGGGACATCCGTAATGCGCAGACCATGCGTCTACCCCGTCTCGGCGGCGGCTTCAACGCAAGTCCTGCGGGCAGCGCCTTGAACCCTGTCAGTCGCGCATCGCAAGCGTGTCCGAGGAGACGACGATCCTGTCGCCGGCGGGGCCGATCAGCCCGCCGAGCACGCCCAGAAGGGTCTCCCGGCTGACGGGCTTTTCGAGCCAGGGCACGTTCCGCAGCTCCGGCGGGCAGTCGGCTTTCGCCGGCAGGCCGGAATAGACCGTGAAGGGCACGCCCCGGCTCTTCAGGGCCCGGGCGATCTCCAGCGAGGTGCCGTCCTTGATCATGATGTCCAGGATGGCGATGTCCGGCGCGTCGCCCTCGAGCCATTTCAGGGCGTCGGCATTGCTCATGAACACCCCGGCCACCGCGAAGCCGGCATCCTCGAGGAAGGCCTCGAGGGACATGCCGATCAACGCTTGGTCTTCGACGATCATGCAGCGGGTCTGGGTCATGGCGTCCCTTGTCCGTTCCGACTGGCAGAGAGCAGGCTTCGAAGAATGCGCGGGCGGCGGAGACAGGCGATGGATGCGCGAGAACGCATCCGTCTCCGTCCGATGTAGGACGGCCTGTGATCCGTTTCATTGATGCATGTGAATCTTGGCTGCAGAACCGGCATTCCAAAGACAAGCTTATACCAAAGAGCCACGGTGAGCCGCCGTGGCTGCGGCGCGCACGGATTCGTGAAGGCCGACCGGACGGGAATATTCTCTCTTGTCCCTCGGCCTCTGCTAAAGCCAAGCTTGGGCGCAATCATCACAAAGAGCCACAGGCTTCGCATAGGTTAATGCGGCAGCCCGCCGGGGAGGGTCTTCTTACGGGTCCGAAATTGAGGAGTTGGAAGAGTGTCGGTCGAAAACTCCCTGAAGCAGCAGATGCTCAATGCCACTCCCCATCTGCGGGCCTTCGCGATATCCCTGTCCGGCAGCGTCGACAGGGCCGATGATCTGGTCCAGAGCACGCTTCTCAAGGGCCTGAGCAATCTCGACAAGTTCCAGCCCGGCACCAGCATGCAGGCTTGGCTCTTCACGATCCTGCGCAACGATTTTCTCACTCAGACCCGTCGGAACAAGCGCGAGGTGGAGGATCCGGAGGGATCCTGGGCCGAGAAGGTCGCCGTGATGCCCGAGCAGGGCGCGCGGCTCGATTTCACCGACATGCTGAAAGCCTTGGGCAAGCTCCCGGTCGACCAGCGCGAGGCGCTTCTGCTCGTCGGCGCGGAGGGTTTGTCCTACGAGGAGGCGGCGCGGATCTGCGGCACCAACATCGGAACCATCAAGAGCCGGATCAACCGCGCCCGCAACCGCCTCGTGGAGATGCTGAAATTCGACGCCGAGGACGATCTCGGCCCCGACGATCTCGTGAAGGCGGCGCTGTTCATGCATGCGTCGCTCTGACCCGAGCGACGGATCGGTATGACGGAACCAGGGAGCGCCCGGCCCGTCCGGGCGCTCCCAATCCGTGATCAATGCTTGGTTTCGTCGCCCGCGCGGTTGATCGCGATGCGTTTCACCTCCGGGCGAGTCTC
Source organism: Microvirga yunnanensis (assembly GCF_025460875.1). NCBI lineage: Bacteria > Pseudomonadati > Pseudomonadota > Alphaproteobacteria > Hyphomicrobiales > Methylobacteriaceae > Microvirga > Microvirga yunnanensis. The sequence goes on along the minus strand of NZ_JAMXFI010000019.1, from coordinate 2,298 downwards.
GGCCGCCTTGGGCAGAGTGACGGTGAGAACGCCGTTCCTGAAGCTGGCGTCGATCTTGTCCTCCTCGACCTCCCAGGCCAGCGGGATGCGGCGCTCGAAGCGGCCGTAGTGCCGCTCGCTGAACGCGCGCTCCTTGTCGTCGATCGCGGATTTCTTCTCGCCCCGGATGGTGAGGACGCCGTCGCCCATCAGGACCTCCACATCCTTGTCCTCAAGGCCCGGAAGCTCCGCCGAGATGCGGACATCCTTGTCGTTGTCGACGACTTCCACATGCGGCCAGGTCGCCATCCGGTTCATGCTGCCGAGCGGCGCCATGTCGAAGCCGCGGAAAACGTCTTCGAAGAGCCGGTTCATCTCGCGATGCAGGGTCATGAAGGGATCGGCCTCGTCGCGATAGCGGCTCGGGGTCGTCTGCTGGTTGCGACCCCAGGGAATGAGATCGCGCATGTTCATGGTGTCATCCTCCTTTCGCTCAGATGGTGCGGCAGCGCCAGTGCTGAACCGGCGCTGCCTGTGGCACGGCCCCTGTCAGGCGGCCTTGCCGTGCTCGATCTGCTGCGGCGGCCGGCCAGCCGGTGCCGCGTCGGCGCCGGCATTGATCTCGATCCTGCGCGGTTTGAGCGCTTCGGGCACTTCGCGCTTCAGATCGACCGTGAGCAGGCCGTTCTCGAGGTGCGCATCCGTGACCTTCACATGGTCGGCGAGGTTGAAGGTCTGCTTGAAGGCGCGGGTCGCGATGCCGCGATGCAGATATTGCCGACCTTCTTCGGAGCCCTTCTTCTGACCGGCCACCAGGAGCTGGCTCTCCTTCTGGGTGAGTTCGATCTCGTCCGGAGCGAAGCCCGCGATGGCCATCGTGATCACATACTGGTCCTCGCCCACCTTCTCGATGTTGTAGGGCGGCCAGTTGGTCATGGGCTCGATCTGGGACGATTGATCGAGCATGTCGAACAGGCGGTCGAAGCCGACCGTCGAACGGTACAGGGGAGAGAAGTCGAAGGCTGTTCTCATCACCATATCCTCCATTGAGCAACATGGACGTGAGAGCGCCGGACACCCGCCGGCGCCCGTAATGCCAAGCCTCTGAAAGGCCTCGGCAATATTGATGGTAGGAACGCTTTTTTCGGATTTCAAGAGGGCTCCGAACGCCCGAGCGGCATCGCTCGCATCGTCTCCTGAAACCCGCTGGCCATCGGGGCCGTATCCCCTTAGCATCGGGTCGCTTCGACCAAGGACAGACCGACCATGCTCCGCATTCTCTCCCTTGCCGTCCTGACAGCCTTCGCCACCCCGTCCCCGGCGGCGGATATCTCCCGCGACGAGACGACCATCGCCCAGCAGCAGCAGGCTCCTCAGCAGACCCCGAAGCGGGACTGCGAGCGAAAGCGGGATGAAGGCGTGAGCTCCTAGAGCATCGGACGGACCCAGAGGGCCGCGTCAGCGAAAAGTGGATCCGGTTTTCGCTGACGCGGCCCTTCGGGTCCGTTCTGACCGATGCTCTCATTCAAGACGAAAGCATCGGATGGATCCCAAAAGCGCAAGTCCACTTTCGGGTCCGAGGCTTTAGAGCGACGCGACGGACAGCGGCTCTCCGTCCTGGGATGCGGACACCGGTTTGCGCGCCCCCTCACCGCATGTCCTCCGGCGGCGCAGCGCCGCGTTGAGCTCGGCCCCGAAGATGAAGATCGCCGCCGAGATCTGGAGGAAGATCAGCGCGGTCAGGATGCCCGCCAGACCCGCATAAGTGGCTTTCAGATGGGTCATGGTGGCGAGAAACTCGCCGTACAGGCTCGCTCCGACGAGCCACAGGACCAGGGTGGCCGCAATGCCCGGCACCACGTCCCGCGACTGCGGCCGGGTGTCGGGCAGCCAGAGATGGGTCGCGGCGAGGCCCGCCACCAGGATGAACGACGCCAGGCCGTAGCGCACCACGTCGTAGGTCGGGCCGAGCCCTCTGAGATCCGGCATGTAGGACAAGGCCCACCGCCAGATCGACGGCCACAGGACGACCAGGACCGAAGAGGCGACGAGCGCGCCCGCGCCGATCAGGATGAAGCCGATCCCGATGAGGCGCGCCTGCCACCACGGCCGGAACCGCTCGACCCCGTAGGCCCGGCACAGGGCGACCCGCAGGCTCTCGACCCCGTTGGTGGCGACGAGCAGGGTCAGGACGATGCTGATTGTCAGGACGTTCCGGCGCGGGATCAGAACCTTGTCGGCCTCCCGGGCCAGGGGTCCGGCGACCCCTTCGGGCCAGAAGTCGAAAAGCAGATGAACGATATGGGTCGAGATCCTCCC